>NZ_JBIAVO010000060.1:0-24807 GCF_042894345.1 Kitasatospora sp. NPDC001540 | reverse complement strand
CCCGGTGGAGCGGATGATGCGCGACGCGAAGATCACCCAGATCTACGAGGGCACCAACCAGGTCCAGCGCATCGTGATGGCCCGCAACCTGCCCTGACCGGCGGGCGGCAGCAGGGGCGTGGGGCGCGGCCCCACGCCCCCGGCGGCGTTCCGGGGCGAGTGGTTCCGGTCACACGCGGGGTCGGTGGGGCCGCCGGGGTGGTGGTGAACTCCTGGGCAGAGGGCGGGAGTTGGCCGAAAAAAGCGGGTGGTGGCGACCCGGCGGGGCAGAAGGCCGCGGCACGGGGTGTCGACCCGGCCTGGCGGGGGATCTAAGGTATGCCTTAGCTTACTGGGCGGCCGCCGGGAGACCCCTCCGGGTGGCCGCCGCATCGGTCAGACCCCGCGTCCCCCTCGTCCCTGGAGTGAGCATGCCCGCCCGCCGTACGTCCGCCGCCGCGTTCCTCGTCCTCGCCGTGGCGGGTGCCGCGCTGGTGGGGTGCTCGAAGAAGGACGACGGTGGCAAGGCCTCGGCGGACGGCGCCTCCGGGCCGGTGCAGGTCACCGCGACGGACGACAAGTGCGACCTGTCGAAGACCTCCTTCCCGGCCGGGCACGTCGAGCTGGCGGTGTCGAACAAGGGCAGCAAGGTCACCGAGGTGTACGTCTACGGTGACGGCGACAAGATCGTCACCGAGCGGGAGAACATCGGCCCCGGCACCAAGGTCAGCGTCAACGCCGAGATCAAGGCCGGCACCTACGAGGTGGCCTGCAAGCCGGGCATGACCGGCGACGGCATCCGGCAGAAGATCACCGTCACGGCCGGCGCCTCGGCCTCCGCGAAGGCGGACGACCGGCTGACCCGGGCGGTCGCCGACTACCGCACCTACGCCCAGGAGCAGGCCGACGCGACCATCCCGGTGGTGGAGCAGTTCGCGGCCGCCGTCACCGCGGGCGACGTGGAGAAGGCCAAGTCGCTGTTCGCCGCCTCCCGGGTCGGCTGGGAGCGCACCGAGCCGGTGGCCGAGAGCTTCGGCGACATCGACCCGAAGACCGACACCCGCGAGGACGCCCTGGAGGAGGGCCAGTCCTGGACCGGCTGGCACCGGATCGAGAAGTCGCTCTGGGTGGACGGCAGGATCGGCGACGAGGAGAAGGCCCTCGCCACCCAGCTGGTCGCCGACCTGAAGGACTGGCAGAAGCGCGTCCCCAGCGCCGAGATCACCCCCACCGGCATGGCCAACGGCGCCAAGGAACTGCTGGACGAGGTCTCCAAGAACAAGATCACCGGCGAGGAGGACCGCTACAGCCACACCGACCTGTCGGACTTCGCCGCCAACGTCGAGGGCGCCCGCCAGGCCTACGAGCTGCTCAAGCCGGTCGCCTCCGAGCACGAGCCCGAGCTGTCCAGGACCCTGGACGCCGAGTTCGAGAAGATCACCGACCTGCTCGCCAAGTACCGCGGCGCCGACGGCACCTACACCTCGTACGACAAGGTCACCGAGGACGAGCGCAAGGCCTTCTCGGACGCGGTCAACTCGCTGGGCGAGCCGCTCTCCAAGCTGGCCGCCGCGGTCGTCACCAAGTAGGCGGACCCCACCGGCCCACGGGAGCGGCCCGCGGTGGTCAAGCCCAGGTCAAGGGGGGCGGGCCGGGCGGGACGCACAGGTAAGGGCAGCGTAAGCTAAGTCTTCGTCAGGGTGCTGCCGCGGCCGCGGCAGCACCCGTACCGGGTTCCACGTCCGAGAGGGAAAGCCAGAGATGGACGCCGAGAACGAGCAGCAGGCGGCCCCCGCCGTCGCGGACGGCGGGCAGGCGCCGCGCGCCGGGCTCAGCCGACGGGCCGTCATAGGCTGGGCGGGGGCCGGCGTCGCACTCGGCGCGGCCGCGGTGGGCACGGTGGCCGCCGCGACCATGTCGACCGAGGACGGCGGCACCGCCGCGCCGCAGACCCCGGACGTCCCGTTCTACGGCGAGCACCAGTCGGGCATCTCCACCCCCGTCCAGGACCGGCTGCACTTCGCCGCCTTCGACGTGATCACCGAGGACCGGGACGCCCTGGTCAAGATGCTCAAGGAGTGGACCAAGGCCGCCGCCTCGATGACCGGCGGCCGCGAGGTCGGCGGCGGCGCCGTCGGCGTCGTCCCCGAGTCGCCGCCGGACGACACCGGCGAGGCGCTCGGCCTGCCCGCCTCCCGGCTCACCCTCACCATCGGCTTCGGGCGCACCCTGTTCGACAAGGACGGCCGGGACCGGTTCGGGCTGAGGGCCAAGCTGCCCGAGGCGCTGGTCGAGCTGCCCAAGTTCAAGGGCGACCGGTTGGAGGCCGCCCGCAGCGGCGGCGACCTGTGCGTCCAGGCCTGCGCCGACGACCCGCAGGTCGCCGTGCACGCCATCCGCAACCTGGCCCGGATCGGCATGGGCGTGGTCAACGTCCGCTGGTCGCAGCTCGGCTTCGGCAAGACCTCCTCCACCACCCCGGACAGCCAGACCCCGCGCAACCTGATGGGCTTCAAGGACGGCACCCACAACATCGCCGGGACCGACGCCGACGCCCTCGCCCGGCACGTGTGGGTCGCCCCCGGCGACGGCGCCGACTGGATGACCGGCGGCTCCTACCTGGTCGCCCGCCGGATCCGGATGACCATCGAGACCTGGGACCGCGCCTCGCTCAAGGACCAGGAGGACACCTTCGGCCGCACCAAGATCGAGGGCGCCCCCTACGGCAAGCAGAAGGAGCGCGACGCCCCCGACCTGTCGGCGATGCCCGCCGACTCGCACGTCCGCCTGGCGCACCCCGACAGCAACGGCGGGCTGATGATCCTGCGCCGCGGCTACTCCTTCACCGACGGCACCGACGGCCTCGGCCGCCTGGACGCCGGACTGTTCTTCCTGGCGTACCAGCGCGACACCCGCAAGGCGTTCGTCCCGCTGCAGACCAAGCTCGCGGCCAACGACAAGCTGAACGAGTACATCACCCACGTCGGATCCGCCCACTTCGCCTGCCCGCCCGGTGTTCGCAAGCCCGGCGAGTGGTGGGGCCAGACCCTCTTCGGCTGACCCCCGCCCGCACTCTTCTGAAGTCCCCAAGGAGGAGAACCGCCGTGTTCGCCAACTACCTGATCGGCCTGCGCGAGGGCCTCGAAGCCAGCCTGGTGGTCTGCATCCTGATCGCCTACCTGGTCAAGACCGGACGCAAGGACCGCCTCGGCCCGGTGTGGATCGGCGTCGGCAGCGCCGTCGCCCTGGCCATGGCGTTCGGCGCGGTGCTGCAGTTCGGCTCCAACCAGCTCTCCTTCGAGGCCCAGGAGGCCCTCGGCGGGAGCCTGTCGATCATCGCGGTCGGCCTGGTCACCTGGATGGTCTTCTGGATGCGCCGCACCGCGCGCCACCTGAAGAGCGAACTCCAGGGCAAGCTGGACGCCGCGCTCGCCATGGGCACCGTCGCGCTGATCGTCACCGCCTTCCTCGCCGTCGGCCGCGAGGGCCTGGAGACCGCGCTGTTCATCTGGACCGCCGTCCAGTCCACCGGCGACGGCTGGAGCCCGCTGGCCGGCGCCAGCCTCGGCCTGCTCACCTCCGTCGTGCTCGGCTGGCTGTTCTACCGCGGTGCGGTCAAGATCAACCTCGCCAAGTTCTTCACCTGGACCGGCGGCATGCTGGTCGTCGTCGCCGCGGGCGTCCTCGCCTACGGCGTGCACGACCTCCAGGAGGCCGACTGGCTCCCCGGCCTCTCCGCGCACGCCTTCAACATCTCCAGCACCATCCCCGCCGACAGTTGGTACGGGACGCTGCTGAAGGGCGTGTTCAACTTCCAGCCCGACCCGACGAAGGCCCAGGTCTGGGTCTGGGCGCTCTACCTGGTGCCCACGCTGTACTTCTTCTTCCGCAAGCCCGCAGGCTCCCCGCCCCAGCCCGCCCAGGCCACCGCCCCCGAGGCCAAGGCCGTCTGACCCCGGCACTCCGGCGAACCGCCCGGCCACCGCGAACGCGCGCGGTGCCGGGCGGTTCGCCGTTCCCGGCCCGGGCGGCGGGGCGTCAGTGCGGCCAGTGCCGCAGGGCGTGGGCGGCGATGCGGCGCAGGCGGGGGGCGGGGAGGCCCTCGGTGGCCTGCACGGCGAGGCCGTAGGTGAGGGTGGTGAGGTGGTCGGCGAGGAGGGCGGGGTCGGTGTCCGGGGGGAACTCCCCGGCGCGGGCGGCCTGTTCGAGCCGGGTGCGCAGGGCGGTGCGGTGGGCGGCGCGGCGGGCGGCGCTCTCGGCGCGGACCGCCTCGGAGCCGGGGCCGGTGGCGAGGGCGCCGTGCACCAGGAGGCAGCCGGGGCCCTCCTCGCGGGTCACCACCGCGACGGTGCCGTGCAGCAGGTGCTCGGCGACGGCGCGGGCGGTGGGCCGGGTCAGGGCCTCCCGGGCGTGGCGGGCCGGGCCCTGCTGGTAGCGGTCCAGGCACTGGCGGAACAGGGACTCCTTGTTGCCGTACGCCGCGTACAGGCTGGGGCGGTTGATGCCCATCGCGGCGGTGAGGTCGGAGAGCGCGGCGCCCTCGTAGCCGTGCCGCCAGAAGACCCGCACGGCGCGGTCGAGCGCCTCGTCGCGGTCGAACGCGCGCGGACGGCCCGTCATGTCGCCCTGCCTTCCGGGGGGTTCGGGGTGGTGGCCGGTGATTCTGTACCGATCGATATGGTAGCGTCCCCGATGTGTACCGAGCGGTACACATATCGGAGGGGAACCGACATGACGCAACCGACCGCGACCGCCGTCTTCGCGCCCGACGCCCTGGCCGGCCGCACCGCCCTGGTCACCGGCGGCTCCCGCGGCATCGGCGCCGCCACCGCGCTCGCCCTGGCCGCGGCCGGGGCGGACGTCGCGCTCAGCCACAGCGGCTCCGGCCCGCGCGCCGAGGAGGTCGTGCGGCGGATCGAGGCGCTCGGGCGGCGGGCCGCCGCGTACCGGGCCGACCAGGGGGACGCGGCCCAGGTCGAGGCGCTGGTCGCCGCCGTCGCGGCGGACTTCGGGCGGCTCGACGTCCTGGTCAACAACGCGGGCGTCATCGCCCCCGGGCCGATCACCGGCGAGGTGGACGCGCAGGCCCTGGCCCGGCAGCACGCCGTCAACGTGGGCGGGGTGAGCGCCGCGATCCGGGCCGCCGCGAACCTGCTGCCGGACGGCGGACGCATCGTCACCATCGGCTCCAACCTGGCCGCCCGCCCCGGCCGGCCCGGCCTCGCCGACTACGCCGCCACCAAGGCCGCCGTCGTCGCCTACAGCCGCGCCGCCGCCCAGGAGCTCGCCGGACGCGGCATCACCGTCAACGTGGTGCAGCCCGGCTCCACCCACACCGAGATGAACCCCGAGGACGGCCCGCACGCCGACTTCCAGCGCGCCGCCAACGCGCTCGGCCGCTACGGCCGCCCCGAGGAGGTCGCCGCCGCCGTGGTCTTCCTCGCCACGCCCGCCGCCGCGTTCGTCACCGGCAGCGTGCTCGCCGTCGACGGCGGCTACTTCGTCTGAGCGGGGGAGCCGGCGGCGGGCGATGAGTTCCGGGCGGCCGGGCGGTCAGTACGGGCATGGAGAACCTGGAGATCGTCCTGCGGCCCGGTGTCGACGAGGAGCGGGCGGGGGCGTTGCTGGCGTCGGTGGCGGGGCGGGGAGGGGCGCTGCGGGTGGTGCTGGTGGTGGGGGAGCCGGGGGCGGGGGAGCTGCGGCGGGTGGGGCGGTTGGCGTTGGTGGCGCGGCGGGCCGGGGGGCGGGTGGTGCTGCGCGGGGCGGGGGAGCGGTGGCGGGCGCTGCTGGAGCTGACCGGGCTGGCGGAGACGCTGCCGGTGGAGTGAGGGTCAGCCGCGCGGGTCGGTGGTCAGGCGCATCGGGAGGTTCCAGAGCGGGAAGAGCCGGTCGACGTCCATGTGGTTGGTCATGGTGGCGATCCGGCCGTCGACGATCTCCAGGACGGTGATGCCCCAGGGCGTCCAGCCGTTGCCGTCCTCGGCGGGGCGGTACTGGGCGAAGGCCGGGCTGCCGTTGGCCTCGACCGGGAGCAGGCGGGAGCCCGCGCAGCCGCAGCCCGCGCCCCGCCACCACGCGCCGAGCTCGACCACGCCCCGCACCCACATCTGGAACGGCGGCATGTTCAGCACCGCGTCCTCGTGCAGCAGGCGCTGGAGGCCCTCGATGTCGAAGGCCTCGAACGCCCGGACGTAGCGGGCGAGCAGGGCGCGCTGGGTCTCGTCCAGCGGATCGAGGACGTCCCCCGCCGGGCCCTGGGCGGACACGGTGGCCCGGGCCCGCTGCAGGGCGCTGTTCACCGAGGCGACCGAGGTCTCCAGCAGCTCCGCGGTCTCCGCAGCCGACCAGGCCAGCACCTCCCGCAGGATCAGGACGGCGCGCTGCCGGGCGGGCAGCTTCTGCAGGGCGGAGACGAACGCCAGCCGGATCGACTCCCGGCCCACCGCGACCTCCGCCGGATCCCCGGAGAGCACGCGCTCGTCCGGCACCGGGCCGACCCAGACGTTCTCCTGCAACTGGGCGAGGTCCGGCGCGTTCGCCGGGCAGGGGGAGGTGAGGTCCATCGGGCGGGCCCGGCGCTGGGCGGCCGGGGCCATGTCCAGGCAGACGTTGGTGGCGATCCGGTACAGCCACGTCCGCAGGGCGGAGCGGCCCTGGAAGCCGTCGAACTTCGACCAGGCGCGCAGCAGCGTCTCCTGCACCGCGTCCTCCGCCTCGAAGGCGGAACCCAGCATCCGGTAGCAGTGCGCCGTCAACTCCCGGCGGAACGGCTCCAACTGCTCCGCCACCGCGTCACGATCCATGATCATTGCCACGGGAACCACCCTAGTACGCCGGTCCGACAACCGGCCGCTCAGCGGGAGGAGTCGTCGGGGTGGAGGGCGATGTGGTCGGCGGCGAGGTCGGCGGCGACGCGGTGCCGCATGCCGAGGGCGGTGAGGAAGGCGGCGGGGAGCTGGACGCGGCCGGTGCGGTCGAGCATGACGTACTCGCGCTCGTGGACGGTTTCGGTGCCGTGCTCGTCGATCTCGGTGCGGCGGAGGACCTCGGTGCTGGTGCGGCCGTCGCGGACGGCGACGGTGCGGCGGACCTCGGCGGCGACCATCGGGTCGTGGGTGACGATGACGACGGTGGTGCCGAGTTCGCGGTTGACGGTGCGGAAGGCGTCGAAGATGCCGGTGGCGGTCTCGGTGTCGAGTTCGCCGGTGGGCTCGTCCGCGAGCAGGACGGTGGGGTCGTTGGCGAGGGCGACGGCGATGGCGGCGCGCTGCTGCTGGCCGCCGGAGAGTTCGGCGGGGCGGCGGTGGGCGAGGTCGGCGATGCCGAGGGCTTCGAGCAGCTCCGCGACCCGGGCCCGCTGCCGCTTCGCGGCCCGGTGGCCGGCGCGCAGTTGCATGGGCAGGGCGGTGTTCTGGGCGGTGGTGAGGAAGGGCAGCAGGTTGCGGGCGGTCTGCTGCCAGACGAAGCCGACCGTTTCGCGGCGGTAGTGCAGGCGCTGTTTCGGGGTCATGGTGAGCAGGTCGCGGCCGTCGACGGTGGCGGTGCCGGCGGTGGGGGCGTCGAGTCCGGCGAGGATGTTGAGGAGGGTGGACTTGCCGCTGCCGGAGGCGCCGACGAGGGCGATGAGGTCGCCGCGGTCGACGGTCAGGTCCAGGCCCTGGAGGGCCTGGACCTCGACCTTGTCGGTGGTGAAGATCTTGACCAGTCGTTCGCAGCTGATCGCCAGGTCGGTGCGGGCCGTGCGGGGCGCGGCCGCGGCCAGCGCCCTGGCCCGCAACTCGTCCAGGCTCGGGGGCGGAGTGCTCATCGGGTCGTCCCTTCCTACGGACGGGGTGGAGGTCATTCGGTGTCACCCGCGCGCAGCTCGGTGGCGATCTGCCGACGGGCGGTGACGGCGGCCTCGACCAGCACCGCCAGGGACGCCAACAGGGCCAGCGCCAGCGCCTGTCGGGCGATCGGACCGGCCAGCAGCCGCAGCCCGGTCGGGATGCCCGACCCGACCAGCGGCGACAGGTCCACCGCCGGGCCCAGCAGGCGCACGCAGCACACCGCGGTCAACGCCCCGCCGAGGGCCGCGACCAGCGCCTGCGGCAGCACCTCGGCCAGCACCAGGGCCAGCCCCTGCCGGGGCCGCAGCCCCATCGTGCGCAGCCGGGCCAGCACCGTCGCCCGCTCCGGGGCCGCCCGCAGCAGCGTCAGCAGCACCGACAGCAGCGCGAACAGCGCCGTCGCGCCGACCGACACCCAGAACAGCCGCACCGCCGAGGCCTGCAGCGGGTCGCTGCCCAGCGCCGCGGCCTCCCCGGCCGCCGTCCGCACCAGGTGGCCCGGCCGGGTGCCGGAGGCGGGCTGGCCGAGGAACCGCTCGGCCAGCGACCGCAGTTGACCGTCGTCCGGGTGCCCGGCGGCCAGCCACTTGTCCGGGCCGCCGAAGCGCGGCAGCAGGTCGGCGGCGGCGACCGAGGACATCACCACGGTGGGGCCGTTCGCCCCGCTCACCGCGGGCGTCCCGTCGGCCACCCCCACGGTGCGGACCTCCACCGCGTCACCGCCCGCCAGCCGCAGGCTGAACCCGCCGGACGGCAGGTCGCCGCTGACCAGCACCGGCAGCGGACCGCCGTCCAGCCCGCCCGCCAGCAGCGCCGGATCGAACCGGCCCCGCCCCGCCACCTCGGCCAGCCGCGCGTACCGGACCGGATCGGCCGCCACCACGTTCACCCGCACCGAGGCGCCGCTGCCCACCGACATCGTGACGTCGTCCTCGATCCACACCGGCAGCGAGGTCTCCACCCCCGGCAGCCGGTCCGCGGCCGCCAGGAAGGCCTCCGGCAGCGCCCGCTCCAACCCCGCGCTCACCGAGGCGTCCCCGCCCAGACCGTACCGGGCCACCCGCAGCCGGTCCGCGGCCACCGAACCCAGCACGTCCGCGCCCACCGCGCCGCACGCCACCGCCAGCACCAGCGCCAGCAACGGCAGCACCGACGGACGCGCCCGCTCCCGGCCGCCGCCCCGGGCCGCCCGGGCCAGGCCCAGGAAACCCACCGCGCCCGGCCGCCGAGCCGCCCGGCGGGCCAACCAGCCGATCAGTACCGGCTGCAACCGGGCCAGCAGCAGCGCACCCGTCAACGACAGCAGCAACGGCGCCGCCACCAGGAGCGGATCCACCCCCGCGCCCGCCGGGGCCACCCCGCGCCGCGCCACCTGCGCCACCGCCGCCGCGGTCACCGCCAGCACCGCCAGCTCCGCCACCAGCCGCCGCCGACCCGACCGGGTCCCGCCCGACGGGCCGCGCAGCACCAGCACCACCCGCACCGGGAAGGCCAGCAGCGCCAGCAGCGCCACCGACCCGGCCGCCACCGCGGCGGGCACCCAGCGCGGCGTCGGCAGCAGCACGAACGCCAGCCCCGCGCCCAGCGCCGCCGCGGGCAGCACCGTGCACGCCCCCTCGCCCAGCAGCCGCCGGAACACCCCGCCCAGCCCCGCGCCCCGGGCCCGCAGCAGCCGCAGCTCCGCCGCCCGCCGCTCCGCCCCCAGCGCCGCCGCCAACCCCAGCACCACCACGGCCACGCCCGCCGCCCCCGCCGGGCCCACCGCCGTCAACGAGTCGATCGCGGCCTGCCGCTGCCGCGCGGTGTCGATCGCCCCGCGCAGCGCCGAGCCGATCCGCACGTCCGGCCGCCCGCTGCCGGTGGTCACCTCGACCGCGACCGGCCCCGAGGTGACCGTCGCCAGCGCGAAGGAGGTCTGCGCCAGGCGGTCCGCCCGCAGCGCGTCCACCCGCACCGGCAGCCGCCAGAAGTCCTCGGCCCCGCTGCCCCAGCGGCTCAGCTGGGGCACCCCCTCCGGACCGGTCAGCGCGACCGCGTACCAGTACGCCATCGGCGGGTCGCCCGGGCCGTGCGAGGGCGTCAGGTTCCGGCACGCCTTCAGCGCGCAGCCCGCCTCGGCCCAGAACGGGTCGGCCGGGTCGTCGACCGCGTACAGGCCCACCACCCGCACCCGGGCCGGAGCGAACGGGACGTTCGGGAACAGCACCGAGGCGCGGCCGTCGAACACCGCGCCCGGCGCGACCTTCAGCGTGGCGGCCGCGGACTCCGACAGCGCCACCGGCACCGGCTCCCCGGCCGCCGCCCCGCCCGGCCACTGACCGGCCGTCAACCGGACGTGCTCGCGCGCCCCGTGCTGGTACAGCAGCGCCAGCTCCGGCGCGACGCCCTCCGGACGGTCCAACGCCGGATCGGGCAGCGAACGCGGCTGGGTGGCCCGCCGCCCGTACACCGGACCGGCCGGGTCCAGCGGCAGCCGCGAGCCGATCACGTCGGTCAGCCGACCCGCCGTGGTGTCCAGGAGCTGCGCCGGATCACTGCCGGCGGGCGGGCCGGAGGTCACCACCACGCTGGTGGAGACCGGGCCGTAGCCGCGCAGGAAGCCGTGCAGCGCGCCGTCCGCGCCCCGGTCCAGGGCCCGGGGCAGCGCGGCGGCCAGGAAGACCAGGGCCAGCACCAGGACGGCGGTCAGCAGGGCGGCCAGCGGTGCGGTGCGCAGCCGGGTGCTGACCCAGGGGGCGGGGGCGTTCATCGCTCCTCCAGGGGCGGCATCGGACGGGCGGCGGGCAGCGGACGGACGGCGGGCAGCGGGCGGGGCGTCGGCGGCGGGGCCGGGGTCATGCGTCCTCCGCGGAGCGCAGGCGGGCCGCCGGGGCGGTGCGGCGGCGGGGCCCGCCGAACAGGAAGGCGGACAGCAGCGGCAGCGCCGCCGAGACGGCGGCCAGCGCCAGCACCTGGCCCGGCGGCAGCCCGACCAGCACCCCCGGCACCGGCGGGCGCGCCGCCGGGGTCAGCACCACCAACGGCACCACCAGGTGCACCAGGGCGGTGCCCAGCAGCAGACCCACGCCGGTGCCCAGACCCACCAGCACCACCTGCTCGGCGGCGGCGCTCCGGTTCAGCAGCCGCCGCGGCGCGCCCAGCGCCAGCAGCACCGCCGCCTCACCGGCCCGCTCCGCCGCGCCCGCGGTGGCCGCCGCGGTGAAGCCGATCGCGGCCAGCACCGCCGCGGCCACCGCCAGCGCGGCCAGCGCGCTCTGCGGGGCGGCGCTCAACGGGTCGCCGAGCCGGGCGGCGGCGTCCTCCCCGAGCAGGTCCAGCCGCTGCGCGGTGGGGCCCGCGCGCAGCGCCGCCGCGGCCGCGGCCGGGACGCCGTCGCCGGGTCCGGTCGCGGGCAGCCACCACTCGGAGACGGGCGGGGCGTCCAGGCCGCGCTCGGCCAGCCACCGGTCGGTGCGGGCCAGGTCCAGCAGCAGGCCGGTGCTGCCGTACACCGGCAGCGCCTCGACCCGGCCGGTGATCCGCACCGGCAGGCTGGCGCTGCCGACCTGCACCTTCACCAGGTCGCCGACCGCGGCGCCGACGGTCGTCAGGTACGCGCCGGTCGCCAGGCCCGGCACCTCCGCGCCGGGCGGGGCGCCACCGGGCGCCAGCGCCGCCGCGCGCGCCCCCTCGTGCTGCTCCTCGCCCGGCCGGTAGCGCACGGTCACCAGCCCGTCCGGGCCGCTCTCCACCTGCGCCGGGACGCCGGGATCGGCCTGCCCGCGCCAGGCGCCCGCGGGCAGCGCGACCGGCACCGCGGGCCCGTCCGCGCTCTCGGCGACGGCCACCTGGCGGACCGTCAGGTCGCCGGCGCTCTCGGACCAGCTGGACGGGTACACCAGCCCGAAGCCGGTCAGGGTCAGCGGCGCGGCGGCCGAGCCCAGCGGCGCGGCCGTGAACGCGTCCAGGCTCACCGGGACGGTCAGCTCCCCCCGGGCCGGCAACTGCGGCACCAGGACCCGGTGGGCCGCCCCGAAGCCGTCGCGCAACTGCAGCCACAGGTCGGGCGCCTGCAGCGGCGCCGGGTCCGGGACGGGGCGGTCGGCGGTGTGCACCGACAGCGTCAGGTCGATCCGGGCCGGGTGCCCGGGCAGCGGCACGCCCGGCGGCTGCGGCGCGGCCAGCGGAGCGAGCAACTCCCCGGCCGGACGGCCGTCGAACAGGTCGGGCCGCACGCGCAGCTCGGCGGCCGCCCGGGCGGTGTCGGTCAGCAGCACCCGGCCCTGCCGCCCGCCCGGCAGCGACTGGTCGACCCGCGCCACCGGCAGCAGCCGCTCCCCGCCCGGCAGCGCCGCGTACCGCCCGCCCTGGCCCAGCGCGGGCAGCGCCGAACCGCTGATCCGCAGGCCGCCCGCGGTGGCGAAGTCGGCCTGGTCGCGCTGCGAGTCGCGCCACGCGGTGTGCTGGCCGATCGCCAGCACCCCGGTCGCCACCGCCAGCACCAGCAGCAGCACCGGCCCGTTCGCCCGCCCCGGGCGGCGGGCCAGCTGCCAGCCGCCCAGCGCCACCCCGAGCCCGCGCCCCCGCGCCGCCAGCCGGGCCCCGAGCCGGGCCGCGAACGGCAGCAGCCGCAGCACCAGCAGGGTGCCCGCGCACAGCGCCAGGGTCGGCGCCGCGACCAGCACCGGGTCGATGCCCAGCGTGCCGTCCGCGGCCGCCGACAGGCCGCCGGTGCGGGCGTCCAACTGCCGGTAGGCGATCACCGCCAGCACCAGCAGCGTCAGGTCCGCGCCGGAACGGGCCACCGCGCCGACCACCGCCTGACGGCGCGACACCACCCGCGCCCGGTCGCGCCGCCCCACCGCGGGCAGCACCGCCAGCAGCACGCAGGCCAGCGCGCACAGCGCCGCCGCGGGCCAGCGCACCGCGGTGTCGGAGCCCGCCAGCGGCAGCCCCGCCAGCGGGCCGCGCGCGGTCAGCAGCCGCAGCAGCGGGCCGGTCAGCAGCGGCGCCAGCAGCGCGGCGGGCAGCGCCAGCAACAGCGCCTCGACGGCCGCCCAGGCGGCCAGCCGACCCCGGGTCGCGCCCCGGGCGGCCAGCAGCGCGTCCTCCCGGGCCTGCCGCCCCGCCACCAGGCGCACCACCAGCAGCAGCGCCGCGCCCGCCAGCACCGCCAACTGCAGCGCGCCGATCAGCAGGTTCGACTCCGCCACCAGCGCGGCCGAGCGCAACTCGGCCAGCAGCGCCGGGAGTTCGGTCTGCGACTGGAAGCCCGGGGCGTCCCGCTTGATCAGCTCCGGCAGCCGGGCGGCCCGCTCCTCGACCCGCCCGACGCGGGCCCGGTCGGCGCCCGCGAAGTCCGCGGTCAGCAGCGCGCCGCGGCTGCCCTGCGGCAGTCGGCCGGAGCCGAAGGCGCCGTCGTCCACCAGCATCGGCCCGTACGTGGTGAAGCCCTGGACCTGCACCTCCCGGCCGCCCAGCGGGTCCAGCCGCCAGTAGGGCGCGTCCCGGTCCAGCGCCCGGTAGACGCCGGTGACCCGGACGGTCAGCGGCGCCCCGCCGTAGCGGTCGGAGAGCACCAGTTGCGCGGGCAGCGCGCCCGGCTCCAGGCCGAGCCGGGAGAGCGCGCCGCCCGGCACCACGACCTGCACCGCCCCGTCGGCGCCCGGGGCGGCGGGCCACTGCCCGGCCGTCAGGCGCACCCGGTCGCGGTCCAGCGCCGCCAGCACCGTCAGGTCGACCTCGCGGGCCGGGGCGGCGGAGCGCGCGGGCGCGGCGGGCAGGCCGTACGCGCGGCTGCGGGCGAGGGTCTGCACCGTCACCGGCAGCCCGTCGAACAGGTCGGCGCCGAGCGCGGCCGCGCCCGCGTCGTCCGCGGCCCGCCCGTCCAGCCCGTGGTCGGTGCTCAGCAGCACCGTGGCCCGGCCGCCCGACAGGTCCCGGCGGACGCCCGCCCCGGTCACCGCCCGGTCGAAGGCGAGCAGGGCGGTCAGCACGGTCGTCGCGGTCAGCACCGTGAACAGCACCGCCGCCGCCAGCGGCAGCCGCCCGCGCAGCCGGAGCAGCACGAAGCCCAGCATCTGTACCCGTCCCCCTCGTTCCGGCCCCGGTGCACCGGATAGCGGACGACTCTGTCAGAACCCGACCGGAATCGGAAGGGGCTTCGCCCGAACCCTGCCGGTACGAACCTCGCCCGCTCCGACCCCGCGCCCCGGTGCGGCAGGATGGGGCCCGTGGACCTCGACGCGCACCGGGCCGAACTGACCGCCCACTGCTACCGGATGACCGGCTCCTTCCACGACGCCGAGGATCTCGTCCAGGAGACCCTGCTGCGCGCCTGGAACGCCCGCGAGCGCTACGACCCCGCCCGCGCCTCGGTCCGCACCTGGCTCTACCGGATCGCCACCAACGCCTGCCTCACCGCCCTGGAGGGCCGCGCCCGCCGTCCGCTGCCCGCCGGGCTTGGCGCCCCCGACCGGGACCCGCTCGCCCCGCTCGCCCCCGCGCCGGACGTGCCCTGGCTGGAGCCCTTCCCCGACGCCCGGCTCGACGCCGCCGCCCGGACCGACCTGCGGCTGGCCTGGATCGCCGCCCTGCAACTGCTGCCCGCTCGGCAGCGGGCCGTCCTGGTGCTGCGCGAGGTGCTGGCGTTCAGCGCCGCCGAGGTCGCCGAACAGCTCGACACCACCGTCGCCGCCGTCAACAGCGCCCTGCAGCGCGCCCGGAGCGCCCTCAAGGAGGCCGAGGCCGACCGGCTCCGGGAACCGGACGGGCCCGAGCAGCGGGCCGTGCTGGAGCGCTACCTCGCCGCCTTCGAGGCCGCCGACGTCCCCGCCCTGGTCGGCCTGCTCGCCCACGACGCCGTCCTGGAGATGCCGCCGCTCGCGCTCTGGTACCGCGGCCCGCTGCACTACGGGCAGTTCATGGACCGGGTCTACGCCATGCGCGGCACCGGCTGGCTGACCCGCCCCGTCGGCGCCAACGGCCAGAGCGCCTTCGCCGCCTACGCCCCCGCCCCGGACGGCCGCGGGCACCTGCTGCACAGCGTGCAACTGCTGGACGCCGCCGCCGGATCGGTCACCCGCGCCACCGTCTACACCGACCCCGGCGTGCTGGGCCTGTTCGACCTGCCGCAGCGGCTGTAGCGGCCGTGGCGGCGCTGTAGCGGCGCGCCCCGGTGCCCGGAGAACTCCCTCCCCGCGACGGCGATGAGTTCCGGCCGCGGCGCCGGTACGTACCGGTGGAACACCCCACCGGAGAGGAAGCACCGCCATGAGCGTCGTCGTCATCGAGTTCACCACCCTGGACGGCCGGATCACCGACCCCGACGGGTCGGACGGAACGCCCCTGGGCGGCTGGATGTTCCGGCACGGCCGGGAGCACGTCTCCGGCGACAAGTTCCGCCTCGGGCGGACGCTGGACGAGGGGGTGCTGCTGCTGGGCCGCCGCACCTGGCAGCTGTTCTCCCGGCTCTGGCCGAACCGGACGGGCGAGTTCGCCGACCGGATGAACGCCGCGCCCAAGCTGGTCGCCTCCCGCACCCTGACCGCCGCCGACACCGCCGCCTGGGCCAACTCCCGGCTGCTGGAGGGCGACCTGCTGAGCGCCGTGAAGGAGCAGGACCGCGACGTCGTCGTCACCGGCAGCATCGGCGTGGTGCACCGGCTGATCGAGGCCGACCTGGTCGACGAGTACCGGCTGCTGACCGTGCCCGTGGTGCTCGGCACCGGGGCCCGGCTGTTCCCCGAGGGCGCGCCGGTCGGCGACTTCCGCTGCGTGCAGGCCGAACCGGTCGGCCCGGCCTGCTACAGCCGCCACCGCCGGGCCTGAACGCCCGGAGGCCCTGACGCCCGGGAGATCGGGTGTCAGGGCCTCCGGGCCTCCCGGTCAGGCGGACCGGCGCACCACCAGCTCGGTCGGCAGGATCACCGTCGGAGCCTCCTCCCCGGCGATCCGGTCCAGCAGCAGCCGGACCATCTCGGCGGAGATCCGGTCCCACGGCTGCCTTATCGTGGTCAGCGGCGGACGGGTGGTCAGCGCCACCGGCGAGTCGTCGAAACCACCCACCGCGACGTCCCCCGGGACGCTGCGCCCGGCGTGCTCCAGGGCGGACAGCGCGCCGTCCGCCATCAGGTCGGAGGCCACGAACACGGCGTCCAACTCCGGTTCTGCGTCCAGGAGTTCACGCATCGCGTGCTCGCCGCCGACCCGGCTGTAGTCGCCGTACGCGACCAGCCGCTCGTCGGCCGGGAGGCCGTACTCGGCCAGGATCTCGCGGTAGCCGGACAGCCGTTCCACGCCGCCCGGGGTGTCCTGCGGGCCCGCGATGGTGGCGATCCGGGTGCGGCCCGACTCCAGCAGGTGGCGCACCAGGTCCTTGGCGCCCTCGCGGTCGTCCGCCGCCACGTACGGCACCCGGCCGCGCTGGCCCAGCGGGCGGCCGCAGCACACCATCGGGATGTCCGCCTCGCGCAGGTGCTCGATCATCGGGTTGCCCCGGTGCGAGGAGACCAGCAGCACCCCGTCCACGTGGCCCGCGGCCAGGTAGCGGGTGACCCGGCGGCGCTCCGCGTCGTCGCCCGCCGTCATCAGCAGCAGCGGGATGTCGTGCTCGGCCAGCGCCGCCGTGCAACCGCGCAGCAGGGTGGTGAAGTTCGGGTCCTCGAAGAACCGCTCCTGCGGCTCGGTCAGCAGGAAGGCCACCGAACCCGAGCGCTGGGTCACCAGGCTGCGGGCCGCCCGGTTCACCACGTACCCGAGCTTGGCGATCGCCGCCTCCACCGCCTGCTGCGAGGCCGGGCTGACGTTGTGCCCGCCCTGCAGCACCCGGGACACCGTGCCCCGCGAGACGCCCGCCACCGCGGCCACGTCGTGGATCGTCGGCGGGCGCTTGGGCCGTCCGGCCGCCCGGCCGCGGGGGGTTGGTTCCGTCATGGGGATGCAGGTCCTTGCAGATCGAGGTGTCGGGGTCACTGTACTGGCGGCCCGTCAGGACTTCACGGCGCCGGACAGCAGGTCGACCCGCCAGTACCGCTGCATGCCCAGGAACAGCGCGATCAGCGGCAGGATCGACAGCAGCGCGCCGGTGATCACCAGGGTGTACAGGGCCGGTTCGTTCGCGCCCTGCTGCAGCAGCGAGTACAGGCCCACCGTCACCGGGAACTTGTGGTCGTCGCCGAGCATGATGTACGGCAGCAGGAAGTTGTTCCAGATCGCCACGAACTGGAACAGGAACACCGTCACCAGCCCCGGCACCATCATCGGCAGCGCCACGCTCCGGAACAGCCGCCACTCCCGCGCCCCGTCCACCCGGGCCGCCTCCACCACCTCGTCCGGGATCGCCGCCTCCGCGTAGATCCGCGACAGGTAGATGCCGTACGGGGACAGGATGCTCGGCAGCAGCACCGACCAGTAGCTGTCCGCCAGGCCCGCCTTCGACATCAGCAGGTACTGCGGCACCGCCAGCGTGATCGGCGGCATCAGCACGCCCGCCAGCAGCACGTTGAACACCGTGGAGCGGCCCCGGAAGCGGTACTTGGCCAGCGCGTATCCCGTCACGCCGGACACCGCCGCCGACAGCAGCGCGCCCGCGCCCGCGTACAGCGCCGAGTTGGCCATCCACTGCCAGTACACGCCGCCGCGGTACGAGGACAGCTCGGTCAGGTTGTCCCAGAAGCCGGAGCCCGGGGCGTAGGTGAAGGTGGTGAACAGCTCCTGGCGGCTCTTGGTCGCGGCCGTCACCACCCAGACCACCGGCACCAGGCAGTACACCGCGCCCAGCAGCAGGAGCAGGGTCGGCGTCCAGGCGGTGCGGCGCGGGGCGGGGGCGGAGCCCTGGCGGGGCAGCGCGGGGGCGGTCCGGCGGGGGGCCGGGGCGGTCGTGGTGCTCATCTCAACTGCCTCCGTTGGCACGCTTGTTGACCAGCTTCAGGAACCCGAAGGAGAGCAGCAGGGTGGCTGCTGCGATCACCACGGAGGTGGCGGCGGCGGAGTAGATGTTGCCCTGCACGAACGCGTCCCGGTACACCTTCATCAGCGGCGACCAGGTCGAACTCATCGAGTTCGTCAGCGGCTTGAGCGTCATCGGCTCCGCGAACACCTGCAGCGTGGCGATCATCGAGAAGAAGAAGGTCAGCACCAGCGACGGCGCCACCAGCGGGATCTTGATCCGCAGCGCGATCTGCAGCTCCGAGCAGCCGTCCAGCCGGGCCGCCTCGTACAGCTCGGCCGGGACGGCCCGCAGCGAGGTGTAGATCACGATCATGTTGAAGCCGGTGCCGCCCCACACCGCGATGTTCGCCATCGCCAGGTACAGCCCGCTGCCGTGCAGCAGGTCCGGACCGCTCATCCCGGCCTGGGTCAGCAGGTAGTAGCCCGGGCTGACCTGCGGCAGGTACAGGAACCCCCACAGGGTGGAGGCCACGATGCCCGGCACCGCGTACGGCAGGAAGATCACCAGCCGGGAGAACGCCCCGAACCGCACCCGCGGCACGTCCAGCAGCAGCGCGAAGAACAGCGCCGCGCCCAGCATCGTCGGCACCAGCAGCGCCCCGTACAGCAGCACCCGGCCGGAGCCCGACAGCAGCTCCGGGTCCGCCAGCGCCGAGCTGTAGTTCGACAGCCCCGCCCACACCTCGGTGCGGGCGTGCGACCCCAGGCCCAGGCCCTTCACCTTCACGGCGCGCAGGCTCAGGTACACCGCGAAGCCGATCGGCAGCGCGAAGAACAGGGTGAACAGCACGGTCGCCGGGCCGAGGAAGCCGTACGGGGCGAGCGAACCGCGGCGCCGGCGGGCGCGGGCGGCGGGGGGAGGGGAGGCCATGGCGGCTCCTAAGGACCTTGGAGGGTTACGCGGGGAGGGAGGTCGGGGAGGTGAGCCCGGTCCGCCGCCGGGCGGAGCGGCGGACCGGGGGCTCGGCAGGGCGGGTCAGCCGACCTGGAAGCCGTTCTTCTTCAGGTCCTCGACGGTGGACTGCTGCATCGCGGAGAGCGCCGGGCCGAAGTCGGCCTTGTCCTGGGCGGCCTTGCCGAAGGCGTCCTTGAACGCCGAGTACGCCACGTTGACGTTCGGGCCCCAGGCGGCCGGGGCGGTGCCCTTGGCGATCTCCGCGGCCCTGGCGTAGAAGTCGGGCTGGTTCGCGAAGAACTCGGGGGCCGCCGACAGCAGGCTGCCGGTCTGCGCCGAGGTGGCCGCCGGGTAGACGTTGACCTGCTGGACGAGGGCGGCCAGCGCCTCCGGGTCGGTGTTCAGCCAGGTCGCGAACTTCGCCGCCGCCTCCGCGTGGCCGGACTTCACGGCGCCGGTGGTCACGCCGGTCGCCGAGCCGCCCCAGCTGCCGGTCACCGAGGCGCCGGACTCCCACTGCGGCAGCGGGGCCATCGCCCACTTGCCCTTGGTGTCCGGGGCCGAGCTGGTCAGCACGCCCGGCGCCCACACCGCCGAGACCCAGCCGATCTGGGTGCCGTCGTTGAGGGCCTTGCTCCAGGCCGGGGTGTACATCGGCTGGTTGTCCACCGAGCCGTCCTTGACCAGGCCGGACCAGAAGTCGGCGACCTTCTTCGTCGCCGGGTCGTCGATGGCGACCTTCCAGCTCTCGCCCGAGGTGGTCCACCACTTGGCGCCCGCCTGCTGGGCCAGGCCCGCGAACAGGCCCGGGTCGGCGGCGGAGAAGGTCGTCAGCGACTTCTCCGGGGCCTTCTGCTTGAGCGCGCGGGCGGTGGCGGCGAACTCGTCCCAGGTGGTGGGCACCTTGAGGCCGTACTGCTGGAACAGGTCCTGGCGGTAGTAGAAGGCCAGCGGCGCGGTGTCCTCGGGGATCGCGTACACCGCGTCCGAGCCGAGCGTGACCTGCTTCCACACCCCGTCCGCGAACTGCGACTTCGCGCTCCCGGCCTGCTTGGCGATGTCGGCCAGCACGTCGTTGGAGACCAGGGTCGGCAGCGCCTGGTACTCGGCCTGGATCAGGTCGGGGGCGTTGCCCGCCTTCGCCGCGGTGATGGTCTTGGTGACCAGGTCGTCGCCGCCGGCCTGCTTCAGCACGCTGACCTGGATGTCCGGGTGCGCCTTGTTCCAGGCCTCGGCGACCTTGTCCATGTTCGGCGCCCAGGACCAGAACGTCAGCTTCACCGGGCCGGAGGCGGCCTTGGCGGAATCACCGGAGCCGCCGTCGGACGAGCACGCGGACAGCACGAGCGTGCCGCACAGGGCGGCGGCCGCGGCGAGGGCGAGGCGACGGTGCATGGATCCTCCCGAGGATCACGGAATGTCGGGTGAGGGGCCGGGCGGCCGGCCGCCGCGCGAGGGGGTGCGCCGCGGCCCGCCCGGGGGAGTGGTGCGGGGGGACTGCTCAGGCCGCGACGGGCGGGGCAGAGGCCCGGTCCGTCGCTGTGCACGTTCACAGTACGGAAACCTGGGAGACACTTGTCAATGCCTGAGCTCGTACGGTTATCTGGGCGAGACACAACGACACCCGAAGGTGACTAGGGTGTGCACGTTCACAGTTCTTCACCAGGGAGCACACCATGGCCCACCCGAGGTACCCCCGCCCGCTCGGCCTCGACCCGCTCGCCTACGGCGGCGACTACAACCCCGAGCAGTGGCCCGAGGAGGTCTGGGCCGAGGACGTCCGCCTGATGCGCGAGGCCGGGGTCACCATGGTGAGCGTCGGGATCTTCTCCTGGGCCCTGCTCGAACCCGAGCGCGGCCGTTACGAGTTCGGCTGGCTCGACCGCCTGCTCGACCTGCTGCACGCCCACGGCATCCGCGCCGACCTGGCCACCCCCACCGTCGTCCCGCCCGCCTGGTTCTACCGCGACCACCCCGAGGCGCTGCCCGTCACCCGCGAGGGCACCCGCTACGCCTTCGGCTCCCGCGGCGCGATCTGCCACAGCTCCCCCGCCTACCAGCGCGCCGCCGCCGGGATCACCGAACAGCTCGCCCGCCGCTACGGCACGCACCCCGCCGTCGCCCTCTGGCACGTCCACAACGAGTACGGCGTCCCGGTCAGCGACTGCTACTGCGAGGAGTCCGCCGCCCACTTCCGGCGGTGGCTGGGCGACCGCTACGGCACCCTCAAGGAGCTCAACTCCGCCTGGGGGACGACGTTCTGGGGCCAGTGCTACACCTCCTGGGAGGACGTCCAGCCGCCCCGCCTCACCCCCACCGCGGGCAACCCCGCCCAGCAGCTCGACTACGCCCGCTTCACCAACGACGCGGTCCTCGCCAACTTCAAGCGCGAACGCGACCTGCTGCATCGCCTCGCCCCCGGCATCCCGGTCACCACCAACTTCATGACCGCCCTCAGCCAGTGCCAGTCCATGGACTACTGGGCCTGGGGCCGCGAGGTGGACCTGGTCTCCAACGACCACTACCTGGTCGCCGAGGACCCGCGCAGCCAGATCAACCTCGCCATGGCCGCCGACCTCACCCGCTCCGTCGCCGCGGGCCGCCCCTGGCTGCTGCTCGAGCACTCCACCGGCGCCGTCAACTGGCAGCCCCGCAACCTCGCCAAGCGCCCCGGCGAACTCGCCCGCAACAGCCTCGCGCACGTCGCCCGCGGCTCCGAGGGCGCGATGTTCTTCCAGTGGCGGGCCTCCCGCTCCGGCGCCGAGAAGTTCCACTCCGCGATGCTCCCGCACGCCGGGACCAGCAGCCGGATCTGGCGCGAAGTCGTGGCACTGGGCCAGGAGTTGGGCGCACTGGCGGAGATCCGCGACAGCCTGGTGCAGGCCGACGCCGCGATGCTCTGGGACTGGGAGTCCTGGTGGGCCCAGCGCCTGGAGTGGCGCCCCAGCATCGACCTGGACGCCCGAGAACGCGCCGAGGCCTGGTACACCGCGAGCTGGGACGCCCACCTCACCGTCGACTTCGCCCACCCCGAGGCCGAGTTGAGCCGCTACCCGCTGGTCGTCGTCCCCGCCCTCTACCTCACCACCGAGGCCGCCGCCCACAACCTGCGCCAGTACGTCGAGAACGGCGGCACCCTGCTGGTCTCCTGCTTCTCCGGCATCGTCGACGAGCACGACACCGTCCACCCCGGCCCGCACCCCGGCGCCCTGCGCGGGGTCCTCGGACTCACCGTCGAGGAGTTCGCCCCGCTGCGGGCCGGCGCGGACGTCCGGCTGGAGGGCGCGGACGGCCGGGAGCCGCTGCGGGCCGAGGCCTGGACCGAGTACGTGGTGACCGAGGGTGCCGAGACGGTGTGGCGCTACGCCGACGGCCCCGCCGGAGGACCCGCCGCGGGAGGGCCCGCCGTCACCCGGCACGCCCTCGGCCGCGGCCACGCCTGGTACGTCTCCGCCCGCCTCGACGGCGAAGGGCTCGCCCGGGTGCTGAGCGCCGCCGCGGCGGACGCGGGGCTGGCGGAGCGCCGACTGCCGCACGACGTCGAGGTGGTGGAGCGGGTCGGCGAACACGGCCGGTACCTCTTCGCGATCAACCACGGCGCGGTCGACGTCGACCTTCCGGCCCCCGGACCGGGCACCGAACTGCTCACCGGCGCCGAGGTCTCCGACACCCTCGCCGTCCCTGCCGGACGGACCCGGGTGCTCCGGCGCTGACGCGGGTGCTCCGGCAGCGGCCCGGGTGATCCGGCGTCGATCCGGGGGGCCGGGTCCGGGGCTGGGGCCGGGGCCGGGTGCTCCGGAGGCTCCGCCACTCCGCCGGGAGGGGCGGCGGGCGGAAAAGCCGGTGCCCCGCACCGGGGCACCGGCGATACTGGCCCGCCATGACGAACCAGACACCGGGAGACGCCGGGGACGGCCCGGCGCTGCGCCGGATCCTGGCCGGGCCCGGCGGGCCGGAACTCCTCCGACTGCTGGCCGGGGAACTGTCCGGCACGGACCTGACCACCCTGCTGCTGGAAGCCACCCGGCGCCGGGCCGAACGGACCACCCCGGCGGAGGTGATGCGCCGCTACCGCACCGACCGCTTCGTGACCCCCGCCGACGTCGACCTCCGACGGCTGCGCCGGGCCGAGGACGCGCTGATCGACGCACTGCCCCCGGACTTCCGGACGCTCGTCCCCGCCCCGCTCGTCCCGCTCGCCGCCCACACCGCCGTCGGCCCGGTGGACGCCCGCAAGGTCGTCGCCACCGTCCGGGGCACCGAGGTCGCCGCCGACCCCACCAACACGCTCGCCCTGGAAGCCGCCCGCCGTCGCGCCCTGCTGCTCGCCGCCGACCCGCGCTCGGCCACCCCCGTCCGGCTCGCCACCACCCAACGCGTCGTCCGCGCCCAGCAGTTCGCCGCCCCCGGCGCCAGCGCGCACTTCCAGTTGTTCGGCCTGGTCACCGCGGGCCGGGACACCGGCGGTCTGGCCTTCGAACGGCAGCACCTCGTCGAACACCTCCGCTTCGCCGCCCGGGCGCTCGCCCGGACCGGCGCGGGAGGGGCCGGGGCGGGACGGGCCGGGGCGGGACGGGTCGAGATCCGGCTCACCGGCCTCGATCCGTCCGCCGCGCCGCTGATCGCGCGGGTGCGCGAGGCCCTGGCCGACACCCCCGGCCCCGGGGTCGGCCTCGATCTGGTGGAGGACCCCGGCCGGGCGAGCGGGCGCGGCTACTACACCCGCCTGTGCTACAAGGTGTTCGTGGCGCCCGCCGCCGGGGCCGAACCGGTGGAGGTCGCCGACGGCGGCTTCGTCGACTGGACGCAGCGCCTCATCGGCAACCGCAAGGAACGCCTGCTGATCGGCGGCTACGGCGTCGAGCGGCTGATCGTCTGATCCGGCCCCGCCCCCGCCCCCGGCCCCTGCTCGGGCCCCGGTTTCGGCTCCGGTTTCGGCTCCGGCAGGGGGCGGCGGGCGGCCAGTGCCCGTCGCAGACCGCCGCGCAGCCGGGCGGAGGCGCCGGGCAGCCGGGCGAGGGCGAGCAGTTCCTCCGTCCGCAGCTCGGGGCGCTCTGCCAGGGCGAGGACGGCCCGGTACGGGCGGGTCCGGGCGGTGAGGCGGGCGGCGGCGGCGTCCACGGCGGCCGAGAGGACGGCCCGGTCCGCCGCCGGGTGGCGGGCCAGCAGCAGGAGCAGGCGGTTGTCGTTCCAGGGCGCGCGGGCGCCCGGGGCCCGGCCGCAGAGCACGGCCAGTTCGGCCAGGGCGGCGGGCGGGGTGCACGGATTGGCCGCCACCGCGTGCTGGACGAACGGGTACGGGCAGCGGGCCAGTTCGTGCAGCACGGCGGGGTCGGACGAGGCGTTCGCCAGATCGCGGTAGTAGCCGGGTTCGCGCACGGGTTCTCCCTGCTCCTGCTCCTGCTCCCGCTCCGGGCGGCGGCGGTCGGTCGCCATCCTGCCGCAGGGCCCGGGCCGGGGACGAGCGCATTTCGCGGGCCCGCCGGAGCGTCCGAAATCCACTTGCCCCGGCCCCCGGGCGCGCCAATGATCTGTACATGAACCACGTGATACGCGCCGTGACCGGCGAGGACTGGCAGCGGGTCAAGCAACTGCGCCTGGACGCCCTGCGGGACCCGGCCGCGGCCATCGCCTTCCTGGACACGTACGACAACGCCGCCGGCCGGCCGGACGAGCACTGGCAGGGGCGGGCGGCCGGCTCCTGGGGCGGGGCGACCATCCGGCAGTTCGTCGCCGAGCGGGCGGACGGCGGCTGGGACGGATCGGTGACGGTGCTGATCGAGCGGGCCGGCCACCAGGACGTCATGGGCGCCCCGGTCGAGGTCGACCAGGCCCACCTGGTGGGCGTGTTCGTCCGCCCCGAGCAGCGCGGCACCGGCCTGGCCGGGGCCCTGTTCGACGCGGCGATCGCGTTCGCCCGCGGGCTCGACGAGCCGAAGGTCTCCCGCGTCCGCCTCTACGTGCACCAGGACAACCAGCGGGCCGAAGCCTTCTACCGGAAGGCCGGTTTCACCCGCAGCGGCCGCTCCGTCCCCGTCCCGGGCGACGAGTCGTCCGTCGAGCACGAACTCGTCCTCGGCTAGGGCGCGTATCTGGTTGTGATCAATTTGCGGGTTCTGCCCTGGTGGTAGGCCCTGGTCCGGTAGATCGTGTTGTATGACGCGAGTGCAACTG
>NZ_JBIAVO010000059.1:12093-25637 GCF_042894345.1 Kitasatospora sp. NPDC001540 | reverse complement strand
CGACGCCTGGCACGCCCTCTCGCCGCACCGGGCGAAAGACCAAGTACACCCAGTACGAGGCCTTCCACCCGGCACGCCGAGAGCACGCACCAGACACCGCAGGGCTGCGACGGGGGTTTGAAGACGGACCCTAGTCCCGCGTCAGCCCAGCAGGACCACCGCGAGCCGCCGGGGCCCGTGGACGCCCTTGACCCGGATCATCTCGATGTCGGCGGTGGCGGACGGCCCGCTGACGAAGGTAAGCGGCCGGGCGGGGTCGAGCCGGGCGAGTGCGCCGGGCAGCGCGGAGCACACCTGTTCGGCGCGGACCACGCAGACGTGCAGGTCGGGCAGCAGGGTCGCGGCGCGGCGCCCCTGGGCGGGTCCGCCGTCGAGGACGAGGGTGCCGGAGTCGGCGACGGCGGCCGCGCAGCCCGTCAGCACGGCGTCGGTGGCGTCGAGTTCGGCCTTCCCGAGCGGCGGCCGGTCGGTGCGCACCCGCCCGCCCTCCTCGGCCTCCCACTCCGCGGTCCACTCGGCGGGCAGTCCGTCGGGGACGACCAGGCTGCGGGCGCCCTGTTCGGTCAGGGCGCGGGCGACGGCGGGCCCGGGCCGGTCGGTGCGCAGCACCCGGGCCCCGTACTCCTCCAGCCGTTCGGCGAACAGCGCGAGCACCGCCTCCCGGTCGTCGGGGTCGAGGCCGGGGGCGTGGCGCAGGTAGTGACGGGGCGGTTCGGGGGCGGGCGGGACGGCGGCGGCGCGGATCCGGCGGAGGATCTCCTCGCGGGCGGCGGTCATGCGTGTTCTCCTTCGTTCCGCTTCCACCAGCTGCGGAAGGACTCCCGGGGGACGTCGGGCAGGGCGCGGTTGTCGGTCCAGCCGGGGACGGGGGTGCGGGCGGGCAGCAGCGGCCCGACCAGTCCGGCGCCCTTGACGGCGGCCTTCCACGCCACCGGGCGGGCCATCACCGCGCCGACGGCGCCCAGCGCGGCGCGTTCGACCGGGTGCTTCCCGCCGTCGGCGACCTGGGCGCGCAGGTCGAGCAGCACGTCGGTGAACCGGATCCGCACGGGGCAGACCTCGTTGCAGGCGCCGCACAGGGTGGAGGCGTACGGCAGGGAGGCGGTCTGCTCCTCGTCGAGGCCCTTGAGCAGCGGGTTGAGGATCGCGCCGATCGGCCCGGGGTAGACGGAGCCGTAGGCGTGGCCGCCGGTGCGCTCGTAGACGGGGCAGGTGTTCATGCAGGCGCCGCAGCGGATGCAGCGCAGGGCCTGGCGGCCGACCGGGTCGGCGAGGGCGCGGGTGCGGCCGTTGTCGACCAGGACGAGGTGGAAGGCGCGCGGGCCGTCGCCGTCCGTGGTGCCGGTCCAGGTGCTGGTGTAGGGGGACATCCGTTCGCCGGTGGCGTTGCGGGCCAGCTGTTGGAGGAAGACCTCCAGGTCGGCCCAGGTGGGGACGGTCTTCTCGATGCCGACGACGGAGATCAGGGTGTCGGCGAGGGTCAGGCACATCCGGCCGTTGCCCTCGGACTCGACGACGACCAGGGTGCCGGTCTCGGCGACCACGAAGTTGGCGCCGGAGACGGCGACCTTGGCGCCGAGGAACTTCTCCCGCAGGTGGAGCCGGGCGGCTTCGGCGAGTTCGGCGGGGTCGTCGGTGAGGCCCTCGGGGGCGGGTCGGCCGTGGCGGCCCATCTCGCGGACGAAGAGGTCGCGGATCTCGGTGCGGTTGCGGTGCAGCGCGGGGACGACCACGTGCGAGGGCAGGTCGTCGCCGAGTTGGACGATGGCGGCGGCGAGGTCGGTCTCGCGGGCGCTGATCCCGGCGGCTTCGAGGGCGGCGTCGAGGCCGATCTCCTCAGTGAGCATCGACTTGACCTTGACGATCTCGCGTTCGCCGGTGGCCCGGACCAGGTCGGTGACGATCCGGTTGGCCTCGGCGGCGTCGCGCGCCCAGTGGACGGTGCCACCGGCTGCGGTGACCTTCTCCTCGACCTGCAGCAGGTACGGCTCCAGCCCGGCCAGCACCTGGTCCTTGATCGCGGCGGCGCTGTCGCGCAGCTGCTCCCAGTCGGGGCGCTCGGCGGCGAGCACGGCCCGCTTGCCGCGGATGGTGCCGGTGGCGCGGCGGACGTTCTCGCGCAACTGCCGGTTGCCGACCTCGCGTTCGGCGGCTTCGGGGAAGGCGGGCCAGCCGAGGAAGGACCTGGTCATCGGACGGCCTCCACGACGGGGACGCCGGGCAGCGGCCCGTCCCGCTCGGTGCGGGCGAGGATCTCGGCGAGGTGCAGGGTGCGCACCGGGTGGCCGTCCCGGGTGAGGCGGCCGCCGATGTTCATCAGGCAGGAGTTGTCGACGGCGGCGAGCACGTGCGCGCCGGTCTCCAGGACGTGCCGGGCCTTGTCGCCGTTCATCGCGCCGGAGACCGCCGGGTTCTTCACCGAGAAGGTGCCGCCGAAGCCGCAGCACTCCTGGGCGGCGGGCAGTTCGACGTAGTCGATCCCGGCGACGGCGCGCAGCAGCCGGTGCGGCCGGTCGCCGAGACCGGTGGCCCGCAGGCTGTGGCAGGTGGGGTGGTAGGTGACCCGGTGCGGGAAGTACGCGCCGACCTGTTCGACGCCCAGCCGGTCGGTCAGGTACTGGGTCAACTCGTAGACCCTGGGCGCGAGTTCGGCCACCGCCCGGGCCAGCCCCCGGTCCCCGGCGGCCTCGGCGGCGAGCGGGTGGGCCTCGGTGGGCATCCCGGCGCAGGAGGCGGACGGGACGACGATCTCCTCGTAGTCGGCGAAGGTGTCGACGAAGTGCCGGGCGAGCCTGGCGGTCTCCTTGCGGTAGCCGGTGTTGAAGTGCATCTGTCCGCAGCAGCTCTGGGCGGCGGGGAAGTCGACCTCGACGCCGAGGCGGCGCAGCAGGGTGACGGTGGCCCGGCCGGTGCCGGGGAAGAGGGTGTCGTTCAGGCAGGTGACGAACAGGGCGGTGCGGGGGCGCGGTGGGTTCGGGGGCATGACCACATCATAGATGCAACCTTAGATGCAAGACGGGGTGCGTGACAGAATGTCCGGGTGACGACCGACGCCCTCCCCACCGCCGACCGGGCCTACCAGCACGTCCGCACCCGTCTGCTGGACGGCAGCTGGCCCGGCGGCACGCTGCTCTCCGAGGGCGTCGTCGCCGGTGAGCTGGGCCTGTCCCGCACGCCCGTCCGGGAGGCGTTCCTGCGCCTGCAGTCCGAGGGCTTCCTGCGCCTGTACCCCAAGCGCGGCGCCCAGGTCGTCCCGATCGCCCCGGGCGAGGCCCGCGACGTCCTCGCCGCCCGGGTCCTGTTCGAGCATGCCGCGATCGACGCCCTCGCCGCCCGCGGCCCCGCCGCGCTGACCGCCGCCGCCGAGGAGCTGCTCGCCGCCTGCGAGCACCGCGACCCGCACCCGGTCGAGGCCGGCCGCCACTTCCACCTCACCCTGCTGCGCGCCGCCGGGAACCCCGTCCTGACCTCGCTGTACGAGACGCTCTGGGACCGCCAGGTACGCGTCTCCGCCGCCGCGACGGCGACCGCCGCCCACGCGGAGCGCGACCACGCCGAGCACCTGGCCCTGGCCCGCGCCCTCGCCGTCCCCGACCCGGCCGCCGCCCGCGACCTGGTCACCGCCCACGCCGACTCCCTGCTGGCCCGGGTCGCCTGAGGAACGCGCGAGGGGCCGGAGGCGGCGCACCGCCTCCGACCCCTGTTCCGCGCACGCCGCCGGACGGCTACTCCCGGCCGCGCAGCTCCCGGTAGCGGCCGACCAGGTGGGCGGTCGAGGCGTCCAGCGCCTCGGTGCCCTCGCCGGTGAGCAGGACCGGCTCGATCTTCTTGGCGAGCACCTTGCCGAGCTCGACGCCCCACTGGTCGAAGGAGTCGATGTTCCAGACCGCGCCCTGGACGAACACCTTGTGCTCGTAGAGGGCGATCAGCTGGCCGAGGACGTGCGGGGTCAGCTCGGTGGCCAGGATCGTGGTGGTGGGGTGGTTGCCGCGGAAGGTCTTGTGCGGGACGAGCTCGGCGGGCACGCCCTCCGCCGCGACCTCCTCGGCGGTCTTGCCGAAGGCCAGCGCCTGGGTCTGGGCGAAGAAGTTGGCCATCAGCAGGTCGTGCTGGGCGACCAGCGCGGGCGGCAGGTCGGCGACCGGCCTGGCGAAGCCGAGGAAGTCGGCGGGGATCAGCTTGGTGCCCTGGTGCAGCAGCTGGTAGTACGCGTGCTGGCCGTTGGTGCCGGGGGTGCCCCACACCACCGGGCCGGTCTGCCAGTCGACGGGGTTGCCCTCGCGGTCGACGGACTTGCCGTTGGACTCCATGTCGAGCTGCTGCAGGTACGCGGTGAACTTCGACAGGTAGTGCGAGTACGGGAGCACGGCGTGCGCCTGGGCGTCGAAGAACGCGCCGTACCAGACCCCGAGCAGGCCCAGCAGCAGCGGGACGTTCTGCTCCGCGGGGGCGGTGCGGAAGTGCTCGTCGACCAGGCGGAAGCCCTCCAGCATCTCCTGGAAGCGCTCGGCGCCGATCGCGATCATCAGCGAGAGGCCGATCGCGGAGTCGTAGGAGTAGCGGCCGCCCACCCAGTCCCAGAACTCGAACATGTTGGCGGTGTCGATGCCGAAGTCGGCGACGCCCTGCGCGTTGGTGGACAGCGCCACGAAGTGCTTGGCGACGGCCTCGTCCCCGGCGCCGAGCTGCTCCAGCAGCCAGCCGCGGGCGACGACCGCGTTGGTGACGGTCTCGATGGTGGTGAAGGTCTTGGAGGCGACGATGAACAGCGTCTCGGCGGCGTCCAGGTCGCGGACGGCCTCGTGCAGGTCGGCGCCGTCGACGTTGGAGACGAAGCGGACCGTCAGGTCGCGGTCGGTGTAGGAGCGCAGCACCTCGTAGGCCATCGCGGGGCCGAGGTCGGAGCCGCCGATGCCGATGTTGACGACGTTGCGGATCCGCTTGCCGGTGTGGCCGGTCCACTCGCCGGAGCGGATCCGCTCGGAGAAGGCGGCCATCTTGTCGAGGACGGCGTGCACGGCGGGCACCACGTTCTCGCCGTCGACCTCGATCACGGCGTCGCGGGGCGCGCGCAGCGCGGTGTGCAGGACGGCCCGGTCCTCGGTGGTGTTGATCTTCTCGCCGCGGAACATCGCGTCGCGCAGCTCGGCCACGCCGGTCGCGGCGGCGAGTTCGCGCAGCAGCTCCAGGGTGCGGTCGGTGACCAGGTGCTTGGAGTAGTCGACGAGGAGGTCGCCGACCTGCAGGGTGTAGCGCGCGCCGCGCCCGGGGTCGGCGGCGAACAGCCCGCGCAGGTGCTGTTCGCCCAGTTCTGCCCGGTGCTTCCCCAGCGCGGCCCACTGCGGGGTGCGGTCCAACGGGGTCCGGCCGTTGGCGGGGGTGTCCGACATCGGTTGCTCCTAGCGTCATACGGGTGCTGGTACCGGCAGGTTCCGACGGGAGGGTCGCGCCGGGCCCGGCGGGTACGTGTGCGTGTGCCGGCTCCGTCGACGGCCTTGCCCGCCCCCAACCCTATGCCCTGCGGGCGGCGGGACAGCGGTCCACCACGAGAGGTCGACGGGACGTCACTTCCGGGCCGACTGGAGGTCGAGCGCGCGCAGCACCCGGTCGGCGACCTCGGGGTCGGCCCCGGCCTCGCCGCGGGCGACCAGCACCTCCCGGCGGGAGGCGGCGATCATCTCCTGCTCGACGGCGAAGGCCTGCCGCCACTGCCTGCCGCGGCGCTTCGCCTCCAGCGCCTCCTCCTCCTCGTACTTCTCCGGGCAGAGCCGGGCGAGGCGGTCGTGCTGGCGCTCGCGCAGCCGTTCGGTGATCTCGGGCGGGAGCTGGTCCTCCTCCTCCAGTTCGGCGAGCCGGTGCAGCCCGGCCTTGGCGGCGCGCCACCACAGCTCGCGGACGGCCTGCTCGTGCTCGTCGTGGGCGTCGTCCAGGCGCAGCAGCCGGACCACGTACGGCAGGGTGAGGCCCTGGACGACCAGGGTGAACAGGACGACGCTGAACGCGATGAAGACGATCTCGCTGCGGGCCGGGAAGGGCAGTCCGTCGTGCAGGGCGAGCGGGAGGCCGAGCGCGAGGGCGACGGTGGCCACCCCGCGCATGCCGGACCACCACAGGACGACGGTCTCCCGCCAGCTGATCGGGGTGTCCTCCTCGCCGTGGGTGACCCGCTTGGAGATCCAGGCGGCGGGCAGCAGCCACAGCAGGCGCAGCAGCACGACCACGGCGAGGACGATCGCGGTGTCGCCGATCATGGTGTGCCAGGTGTCCTTGACGTCGTTCAGGACGGTGGACAGCTCCAGGCCGATCAGGCCGAACGCGACGCCGGTGATCAGGGTCTCGACGATCTCCCAGAACGCGTTGCCGACCAGCCGGTAGGAGACCTCGTCGGCGTCGGAGGCCCGGTCGGCGAGGTAGAGCGCGCAGACCACGACGGCCAGCACGCCGGAGCCGTGCGCCTCCTCGGCCAGCACGTACGCGGCGAACGGGACGAGCAGGTTCAGCGCGACCTGCTGGGTCGGGTCGTCCAGGAACCCGGCGATCTTCGCGTTCAGCCAGCCCAGCCCGACGCCGACCGCCACCGCGACCACCGCGGACAGCAGGAAGCGCTCCACCGCGCGGCCCACCGAGAGGTCGCCGTCGACCACGGCCTCGACGGCCAGCGAGTAGATGACGATCGCGGTGACGTCGTTGAACAGCCCCTCGCTCTCCAGCACCGCGGTCAGCCGGCGGGGCAGCCCGACCTCGCCCGCCACCGCGACCGCGGCCACCGGGTCCGGCGGGGAGACCAGCGCGCCCAGCGCGACCGCGGCGGCCAGCGGCGCGGCGGGCACCAGCCAGCTGAACACGCCCGCCACCGCGGTGGTGGTGACCACCACCAGGGCGACGGCCAGCAGCAGGATGGAGCGGATGTTGGCCTTGAAGTAGCGGACCGAGGAGCGCCGGGCCACCGCGAAGATCAGCGGGGGCAGCACCAGCGGCAGGATGAACTCGGGATTGATCTGGACGTTGGGGATCTGCGGGACGACCGCGAAGACCAGACCGACCATGGTCATCAGCACCGGCTGCGGGATCCTGCTCCGGCGGGCCAGCGGCATCGTGACGACCGAGGCGAGCAGCACCAGGAAGAGCAGGGTCAGCTGGCCCACGGTGGTTCCTCTCGGCAGGTGCGGGTGCGCCGGTTTCAGCATACGTCCGCGCCCCGGCCGGGCCGATTGTGTGTTTCGGGCGCTGACCAGGTAATGTTCTCTCCGTCAGCACGCGCCGCTAGCTCAGTTGGTTAGAGCAGCTGACTCTTAATCAGCGGGTCCGGGGTTCGAGTCCCTGGCGGCGCACCGACAGGTCGAAGGCCTCCCTCCGGGGAGGCCTTCGGCGTTTCCGGTCCTCTCACGCCTCGTGCAGTTCGTTGACGCACAGCACGTTGCCGTCCGGGTCCTTGAACCAGGCGGCCCGCATGCCGTCGGCCTCGACCACCCCGTCCACGGTCTTCAGCCCGGGCAGGTCGTACTCCTCGAACACCACGCCGCGGCCGCGCAGTTCGGCCACCTCGCGGTCCAGGTCGGCGACCTTCCAACTGGCCAGCGTGTGCTCGGCCTGTCCGCCGTACGGGGTCTCGTACATCCCGAACTCGGTGCTGCCGCAGCGGAAGACCACCTCTTCGGCGCTCTCCCGGGCGACGGTGAGCCCGAGCGTGTCGTGGTAGTACCGCTTGGCCCGTTCGAGGTCGGTCACCGGGATCACCGCGAGCAGGGGTGCGTCTGCCAGCATCGCCATCACCTCCTCCCTCCCCAGGCTAGGCGCGTCCTCCCCGCCGGTCGAACAGCGGCGTCCACCGCCCCAGGACGACCGGAGCCGGCCACCCCACGAGGGGGCGACCGGCTCCGCCGTCACCGCTGCCGCGGCGGCTCTCAGCCGAAGTAGCCGTGGAAGTTCTTCGAGAACTCGTTGTTGTTGTAGTTGTCCCAGTTGATCGACCAGGTCATCAGCCCGCGCAGGTTCGGCTGCTTGCCGGCCCGCGGGGTGTAGGAGCCGCAGCTCGTGCCCTTGGTGAGGCAGTCGAGGGCCTGGTTGACCACCGCCGGGGCGACGTAGCCGTTGCCCGCGTAGGTGTTGGCCGGCATGCCGATCGCGACCTGCGAGGGCTTGAGCGCCGGGAACACGTTGTTGGCGTTGCCGGCCACCGGGAAGCCGGAGAGCAGCATGTCGGTCATCGCGATGTGGAAGTCCGCGCCGCCCATGTTGTGGTACTGGTTGTCGAGGCCCATGATCGAGCCCGAGTTGTAGTCCTGGACGTGCAGCAGGGTCAGGTCGTCGCGCAGGGCGTAGATGACCGGCAGGAAGGCGCCGGCCCGCGGGTCCTGGCCGCCCCAGGGGCCCGAGCCGTAGTACTGGTAGCCGAGCTGGACGAAGAAGGTCTCCGGCGCCATGGTGAGCTGGAACTTCGCGCCGTACTTGGCCTTGAGGGTCTTGACCGCGGAGATCAGGTTGGTGATCACCGGAGTGGTCGGGTTCTTGAAGTCGTTGTCGCCGGTGTTGAGCGACAGCGAGTGGCCCTCGAAGTCGATGTCGAGGCCGTCCAGGCCCCACTTGTCGATGATCGCGGAGACCGAGTTGACGAAGTTGTCGCGGGCGGCGGTGGTGGTGAGCTGCACCTCGCCGTTCTGGCCGCCAATCGACAGCAGGACCTTCTTGCCCTTGGCCTGCTTGGCGGCGATGGCCGCCTTGAAGTCGGCGTCGGACTCGACGCCCGGGCACTCGGTGACCGGGCAGCGGTTGAAGTGGATGGTGCCGCCGGTGATGGAGTCCGGCTCGCCGAAGGCCAGGTCGATGATGTCCCAGCTGTCGGGGACGTCGGCCATCTTCAGGTACCCGGCGCCGTTGGCGAAGCTGGCGTGCAGGTAGCCGACCAGGGCGTGGCTGCCCGCGGGCGGCGGGCTGGTGGGCGGCACCGAGGTGGACGGGCTCGCGGACGGGCCGGCCGAGGTCGACGGCGACGCGGAGGCGGAGGGCGACGCGGACGCGGACGCCGAGGGCGACGGCGAGGCCGAGCGGGAGGGGCTGGCGCTGGCGGAGGGCGAGGCGGGCGCGCCGGGGCCGTCCAGCGAGACGTCGTCCGCGTAGTAGGTGCCCTGGCCGTACCAGCCGTGGGTGAACACGGTGGCGGAGGTCTGGGTGGCGGTGGTGGTGAAGCTGACCGAGAGCTTCTGGTAGGCGCCGCCGGTGCTCGGCGTCCAGGTCGAGGTGCCGCCGTTGACGCCGAGGTAGACGTAGGCGCCGTTGACGTACGCGCTGAGGGTGTACGTGGTGTTGGGGGCGACCGCGACGGTCTGGGTGCACTGGGCGGTGTCGGCCGCGGACGCGGCGCCCGCGAGCGCGTAGCTGCCGGTGTGGGCGTGGCCGGTGACCACGGAGCCGGTGGCGCCGGTGCAGGTCCAGGGGTTCAGTGCGTTGGTCTCGAAACCGCCGTTGACCAGGAACTCGCCTGCCGAGGCCGAGCCGGCCAGGCCGAAGCTGAGCGCGACGGCGCCCGCGGCGGCGACCGCCCAGGCCGTTCCGGCGGCGAGCAGCCGCTTCTTCCGGGGAGTGTGCATGTGGGGATGCTCCTGCCTCTGTGTGGGGGACGCCCTCCTCCGTCCGCCGGGCTGTGGGGTTCCCGGCCGGGGGCGTGCCGCCGCACCGGCACCCACCCAGGGAGTTGGACTAGACCACTGAAGCGGCTGTGACTCCCCCCTGTCAATGGACGGGGGAGCACGGTTCACTGACCCGCCGTCAGCCGCTCCCACAGCGCGTCGAGGTCCTCGGCCACCACCCGCCAACCGGGCACCGCGAGGAACAGCACCCGGGGCGGCTCGGTCCGGAAGTCCAGCGCGATCGGCAGGTCGGCGCCGAGGGAGCCGATCAGCCGGACCCGCTCCGGGTCGACGCCGATCCCCGGCTCGATCCACAGCGCCCGCAGTTCCGGGTCCGCCGCCTCGCGCCTCAGGGCCGCCGTGTCCGCGGCGACCTCCTCCGGCCCGAACAGGTCGAAGCGGTACCCCGCCGGCTCGTCGAACACCTCCGCCACCCGCGGCCCGTACGCCGGCACCGCCAGCTCCCCCGCCCAGATACGCCGCAGCCGCTCCGGTGCCTCCACCGCGCTCCCCTCCCGCCGGTCGCGGGGCCGCGTTTGCGGGCCCCGGCCGCCGATCGAACCATGGAAGGGTGTCCGGATACCTGCGCTACCCCCATGTACGCGGCGGTCTGCTCGCCTTCACCGCCGAGGACGACGCCTGGGTGGCGCCGCTGGCGCCGGACGGCTCGGTGGGCCGGGCCTGGCGGGTGAGCGCGGACCGGACCAGGGTCAGCCACCCGCGGCTGTCGCCGGACGGCGAGGTGCTGGCATGGACCAGCTGGTTCGCGCTGACGCCGGAGGTGTTCACCGCGCCGGTGGGCGGCGGGGAGTCGGTGCGGCTGACGTACTGGGGCAGCCAGGACACCCGGGTGCGCGGCTGGCTGCCGAACGGGGACGTGCTGGCGGTGACCTCGTACCACGAGCCGTTCGCGCACTACGCCTGGGCGTGGGAGCTGCCGCCGGACGGCGCGCCGGGGCGGCGGATGCCGTGGGGGCCGGTCGCGGACGCCCAGGTCGGCGAGGGGCACACGGTGCTGCTGACCGACGCGGCGCCGCACGAGCCCGCGTTCTGGAAGCGCTACCGCGGCGGCGCGACCGGACGGCTGTGGGTGGACCACGACCTGCTGCTGCCCGGCCTGCCCGGGCACCTGGCCTCGCCGATGCCGGTGGCGTCCGCCGACGGTACCCGGATCGCGTTCCTCTCCGACCACGAGGGCGTCGGCAACCTGTACTCCGTCCTCCCGGACGGCACCGGCCTGCGCCGCCACACCGACCACGCCTCGTACTACGCCCGGGAGGCCGCCACCGACGGCGTCCGGGTGGTCTACCAGCACGCGGGCGACCTGTGGCTGCTCGACTCGCTGGACGCCCCCGCACCGCGCCGCCTGGACGTCCCGCTCGGCGGCGCCCGGGCCGGGCGGCGGCCGTACCAGGTCAGCGCCGCCAACAACGTCAAGGACCTGGCCTGCGACGCCACCGGCCGGGCCGGGGTGCTGAACGTGCGCGGCTCGCTGTACTGGCTCACCCACCGCGACGGACCGGCCCGGGTGCTGGCCGACACCCCGGGCGTGCGCTGCCGGCTGCCGCTGGTGCTCGGCTACGGCAACCAGGCCGCCTGGGTCACCGACGCCGACGGCGAGGACGCGATCGAGATCGCCGCGCTGCCCGGCAAGGACGCCGCCGACGAGCACCCCCCGCACCGGCGGATCGCGGGCGGCCGGATCGGCCGGGTCCAGGAGCTGGCCGCCGCCCCGGACGGCGGGCGCCTGGCCGTGGCCTGCTCGGACGGGCGGCTGCTGCTGGTCGACACCGCCGACGGCGCCGTCACCGAGGTCGCCGCCTCCCGCTTCGGCCCGGTCTCCAGCCCGTCCTTCTCGCCCGACTCGCGCTGGCTGACCTGGTCCGAACCGGTCGCGGGCCGCTCGCTGCGGGCGATCCGGCTGGCCCGCACCGCCCGGCCCGGGGAGAAGGTCGACGTCACCTCCGGCCGCTTCGAGGACGAGCACCCGGTGTTCACCCGGGACGGCCGCTTCCTGGTGTTCCTCTCCTGGCGCGGCTTCGACCCCGTCCACGACGTGCACACCGGCGACCTGTCCTTCCCGCTCGGCTGCCGCCCCTACCTCGTCCCGCTCGCCGCCGGGACGCCCTCCCCGTTCGCCTCCCCCGCCGAGGGCCGCCCGCCGGTCGGCCTCGACCCCGAGGAGGCCACCGGCGACGGCACCGTGCACGTCGACGAGGCGGGCATCGGCAAGCGGCTCGTGCCCTTCCCGGTGATCGCCTCCAAGTACTCGGCCACCGCCGCGGTGCGCGGCGGCGTGGTGTGGCTGCGCTGGCCGATCTCCGGCGCCCTCGGCCAGACCTTCGCCAACCCCGAGGACACCTCCGGCCGCCCCGCCCTGGAGTACTTCGACCTCGCCCGCGGCCGCCGCACCACCCTGGTCGAACAGCTCGACGGCTTCGCGGTCTCCGCCGACGGCTCCGCGGTCTCGGTGTTCTCCGCCGGGTCGCTCAAGCTCTACCCGCTCGCCGCCCCCGGCGCCCCCGTCCCCGTCGACCTGCGCCGCATCACCCACACCGTGCACCCCGCCGCCGAGTGGCGGCAGTCCTACGCCGAGGCCGCCCGGATCGTCGCCGACCAGTTCTGGGACGAGGGCATGTGCGGCCTCGACTGGCCCGCCCTCACCGCCCAGTACGCCCCGCTGCTGGAGCGGATCGCCTCCCCCGACGACTTCGCCGACCTGCTGCGCGAACTCCTCGGCGAACTCGGCACCTCGCACGCCTACGTCACCCCCGCCCGCCGCGGCGAGGGCCCCGCCCTCGCCCAGCAGCCCCTCGGCCTGCTCGGCGCCAACGCCCACCGCGACGTCGACGGCCGCTGGCTGGTCGACCGCATCCTGCCCGGCGAGTCCTCCGACCCCAAGGCCCGCGCCCCGCTCGCCGGGCACGGCCTGCACGACGGCGACGAACTCCTCGCCGTCGACGGCCGCCCGCCCGACCCCGTCCGCGGCCCCGCCCCGCTGCTCGCCGGGACCGGCGGCACCACCGTCGAACTCACCGTCCGCCACGAGGGCCGGGTGCGGCGCCTCGCCGTCACCCCGCTCACCGACGAACGGCCCATCCGCTACCAGGACTGGGTCGCCAAACGACGCCACCTGGTGCGGGAGTTCAGCGACGGCGACTGCGGCTACCTGCACATCCCCGACCTCGGCGGCTCCGGCTGGGCCCAGTTCAACCGCGACCTGCGCTCCGAACTCGCCCGCCCCGCGCTCGTCCTGGACGTCCGGGGCAACGCGGGCGGCAACGTCTCCGAACTCGTCCTGGAGAAGCTCCACCGCCGGGTCCTCGCCTGGGACTTCACCCGCGGCCGGCAACCCGTCCGCTGGCCCCGCGACGCGCCCCGCGGCCCGGTCGTCGCCCTCGCCGACCACGCCACCAGCTCCGACGGCGACGTCATCATCACCGCGTTCAAGGCGCTCGCGCTGGGCCCGGTGGTCGGCACCCGCACCTGGGGCGGCGTGGTCGGCATGACCGGACGCCACGCCCTCGGGGACGGCACCCAGATCTCCGTCCCCAAGAACGCCAGCTGGTTCACCGGCGGCATCGGCTTCTCCGTCGAGAACCACGGCGTCGACCCCGACATCGAGGTCGTCCGCACCCCCCACGACTGGGCCCGCGGCGACCACACCGACCTCGCCGCCGCCGTCGACCTCGCCCTCACCCTCCTCACCGCCACCCCCGCCGCCACACCCCCACCCCCCGACACCCCCCGCCCCGACCTCCGCCGCCCCCCACTACCGCCACGCCCCTGAACCCCGCCGCGACCCGCTGCGCTGCGCCGGGCGGCCGCCCCGCGCAGCGGAGAAGGCCCGCACAGCAGGAACCACCGCCAGCGGAGGAGGCCCGCGCAGCGGAAAGCCCCGCGCAGCGGGAACCCCGC
>NZ_JBIAVO010000059.1:0-11994 GCF_042894345.1 Kitasatospora sp. NPDC001540 | reverse complement strand
CGTAGCGGAGGAGCCCCGCGCAGCGGAAAGCCCCGCGTAGCGGAGGAGCCCCGCGCAGCGGAAAGCCCCGCGTAGCGGAGGAGCCCCGCGCAGCGGAAAGCCCCGCGTAGCGGAGGAGCCCCGCGCAGCGGGAACCCCGCGCAGCGGAAACCCCGCGCAGCGGAAAGCCCCGCGCAGCGGGAACCCCGCCCCGCGCCACGCCAGCCCCGCGCAGCGGGTGTCAGTGGGGGCGGGGCGGGTTGCGGTACGGGAGGGTCTGGCGGTAGACGACGCTGGTGGTGGTGGAGCCGAAGGCGCAGAGTTCGTCGACGAGGGTCTCCAGGTGCTCCATGGAGGTGGCGGCGAGCTTGAGGGTGTAGCAGTCGTCCCCGGTGGTGCGCAGGCACTCCAGGATCTCGTGGCGTTCGGCGAGCAGCCGGTGCAGGGGCTGGTGGCGGCTGCCGGGGTACTTCAGCCGGACGACGGCCAGCACCGGGTAGCCGATCCGGGCGAGGTCGACCGTGGCGTGGTAGCCGGTGACGACGCCCCTGGCCTCCAGGGCGCGCACCCGGTCGGCGGTGGCCGAGGCGCCGAGGTTCACCCGCCGCCCCAGTTCGCTGATCGGCAGCCGGGCGTCCGCCTGTAGCTGTCCGATGATCGCCCAGTCGATGTCGTCGAGTTCCCCGGCCATCCGGCGATCCTACCGGTGGATCCACGGCGGAACGGGCCGAACACCGGGGATCGCCCATTCACCGGCCGCCCCCTGCACGGATAGCCTCGGCGCATGCAACTGGGCGTCAACGTACCGAACTTCGGCCCCGGCACCGACCCCGGCGTGCTGCGCGCGTGGGCCCGGACCGTCGAGGAGCTGGAGTACGACCTGCTCATGGTGTCCGACCACGTGGCCGTCACGCCGGACGTGGCGGAGCGCTACCCGGAGCCCTTCCACGAGCCGTTCACCACGCTGTCCTGGCTGGCCGCCCTGACCACCCGGGTGCGGCTGGGCACCACGGTGCTGGTGCTGCCGTACCGCGACCCGCTGCTGACCGTCCGGATGGCCGCGGGCCTGGACCGGTTGAGCGGCGGCCGCCTGGTGCTCGGCGTGGGCACCGGCTGGGCCCGGCAGGAGTTCGCGGCGCTCGGGGTGCCGTTCGCCGAGCGCGGGCGGCTGGCCGACGCGTGCCTGCGGGTGCTGCGGGAGTCCGGGCCGGCCGGGGTGCCGGTCTGGGTCGGCGGGCAGAGCCCGGCCGCGCTGCGCCGGGCCGCCCGGTTCGGGGACGCCTGGCACCCGCTGCGGCTGACCCTGCCCGCGATGCGGACCGTCCTCGCCGCGCACCGGCTGCCCGGCTTCGCCCCGCGGATCGCGTTCCGGCTGACCCCGGGTCCGGTCGCCGGACCCGACCGGCCCGCCGGGACGGGCTCCCTGGAGCAGGTGCTGGAGGACCTGCGGCAGTTGCGCGCGCTGGGCGCGCAGGCCGTGGTCCTCGACCCCTACCACGGCGACCCGGAGGAGACCCGCAGGCCGGAGAAGGCCTGGCGGGATCTGGCCGCGGTGGCCGCCCACCGGAAGGAGACCGCGTGATCACCCCCACCGACGAGGCCCTGCTGCGCCGCGCCGTCGCCCTGGCCGCCCGGGCCGTCGACCTGGGCGACGCCCCGTACGGTTCGCTGCTGGCCGCCCCCGACGGCACGGTCCTCGCCGAGGCGCACAACACCGTGCGGCGCGACCGCGACATCACCGCCCACCCGGAGCTGAAGCTCGCCCGCTGGGCGGCCCGCGAGCTCGACCCGGCCGAGGCGGCCCGCACCGCCCTCTACACCAGTTGCGAGCCGTGCGGGATGTGCGCGGGCGCCCTGGTCCGTTCCGGGCTCGGGCGGGTGGTGTTCGCGCTGTCCACCGAGCAGTTGGTGGAGCTCAACCCGGCCTCCGGCGACTGGCCCGTCCTGCTCCGGGACGGGCCCGCCCTCTTCGTCGAGGCCCGGGCGCCGATCGAGTCCTACTACGCGCCGGGGCGGTGACGGCCGGCGTCCCGTCCGGGTGCGGGTCAGCCCGTGGGTCGCCCTCGGCGGTCATGTTCCCGGCGGCCGCGCGGCCCTCGCGCTCCTGCCGGATCCGGCGCCCGGTTCCCCGGGTGAGCGTCCCCCTCCTCGCGGTACGCCGACGGGGCGGGCCCGGTCCGGGCCCGCCCCGCGCGGTCGGCCGGTCAGGAGGACTCGCCCTCCTGCTGCTGGTCGTCCGCGGACTCCTGGCCGCCGGGCATCATGCCCTCGGCCTTCTCGCGAGCCTTCTGCTCGGCGTCCTCGGTCTTGGAACCCTGGTCGCCGAGCGCCGACTTGGCCTGCTCGCCGAGGTCCTTCGCCTTGTCCTTGAACTGGTCACTCAGGCCCATGGTCTCCTCCTCGGGTGTCGCGGACAACGGGCTCCGTCCACCCTCGCACCGGCTCGGACGGGTCGCATCCGGACGACCCGGATCCACCCGTCCGGCCCACGCCCGCCGTCCACCGCCCGCCGCCCGGTGGCCCCGGCCGGAGACCTCAGCCGGTGGCCTCAGCCGGAGACCGAGGGCGCACCGGTCTCCAGGTGGCCGGTGAACCGCTGCGACCAGCTCGCGTCGCCGCTGACCGTCACCGTGAAGTCGTACCAGCCGTTGCTGTACGCCACCGCGTTGAACCAGTCGCCGGTGCGCGCCCCCGCCGCGACGGTGTACGTCCACGGGCCGTCCGTGCGGTAGGCGTTGGCGGTGACGGTGAAGGTCACCGCCGCGCTCCCGGCGTTGGCCAGCTCGAACCGGAGCGCCAGCTTGCCGGTGTCCGGCGCGGTCGCGTACGTCGCGGTGACGGAGGCGTTCTTGCCGGAGGCGGTGGCGTCGCCGGTGAAGCGGCGCAGGAAGCGGTTCGGGCCGACGACCGTCAGGTCGTACCTGCCCCCGCCGTAGCCGGTGCCGCAGTTGAAGAAGTCGCTGGTCGCGCCCGCCGGGTCGACCGTGTACTGCCACGGGCCGCCGGAGCGGTAGGCGTTGGCGTACGCGGCGAAGTGGCTGCTCGCGCTGCCCTGGTTGGCCATCGCGATCCAGACCTTGATCACTCCGCCGGAGCCGAACTCCAGGTGGTCCAGGTTGGCCACCGGCTGGTAGGGCAGCGCCCGGGCCGGGCGGGTGCCGGGCTCCTGCACCGGTAGCTGGTTGTTCACCGGCGCCGGGTTGGGCAGCGGGGCGCAGGCGGCCAGGCCGATGGTCTGCGAGGTGTCCGGCAGCGCGGGCATCCCGTACACCGGGTTGGCGAAGTCGAACATGGCGGTCAGGTCGCCGGTGACCTTGCGCCGCCAGGCCGAGATGTTCGGGCAGGTCGCGGGCCGGCCGATGGCGGCCGTCCACTTCTCCAGGAAGCGCAGCACCGAGGTGTGGTCGGAGGTCTCCGAGCAGACCCAGCCGCCGCGGCTCCACGGCGAGATCGCGATCATCGGGACGCGGAAGCCCAGGCCGATGTTGGTGCCGTTGTAGAACTCGCCCGCGGTGCCGGACGGGGCGACCGGCGGCGGGACGTGGTCGAAGAAGCCGTCGTTCTCGTCGTAGTTGAGGAACAGGATCGTGGAGTCGAACACCGACGGGTCGGCGTTCAGCGCGTCCAGCACGCTGTGCACGAAGTGCGCGCCGTCCGCCGGGGTGGCGTACGGGTGCTCCGAGGACGCCTGGTCCGGGACGATCCACGACACCTGGGGCAGCGTGCCCGCCAGCACGTCCGCCCTGATCGCGGCCACGATGTCGTCCGGCGTCCGCCCCGTCGCCTTCGGCACCGAGCCCATGCCCTTGACCGCCAGCGCGCTGCCCGCCGGGGCGGAGGCGAACCGGGTGAAGTACGCGAGCGCGTTGTCGCCGTAGTTGTCGGAGGCGTTCTGGTAGACCTTCCAGCTGACCCCGGCGGCCTCCAGCGCCTCCGCGTAGGTCTGCCACTTCAGGCCCGACTCGTCGCCGCCGTCGTACGCCGGGCCGCCCGCCGCGCCCGCCGGGTCGATCTGGCCCGACCAGTGGTAGGTGCGGTTCGGGCCGGTCGCGGAGAGCACCGAGCAGTGGTAGGCGTCGTTGACCGTCCAGTGGTCGGCCAGCGCGTAGTGGAACGGGATGTCGGCGCGGGTCAGGTGGCCGAGGGTGCGGACGTTGCCCTTCGCCGCCACCCAGGAGTCCATCTTCCCGTTGTTCCACGCCTTGTGCTGGTCGCTCCAGCCGTGGGCGAGGTCGCCGTTGCACTGCGCCAGGCGCTCCGGGTCGGCGCCGCCGGCCGGCTTGGTGGCGGAGAACTGCCACGGGTACTGCCGCCCCAGCAGGTTCGGCTGGTTGAACACGCTGTAGCCGCCGGGCAGTTGGATCGTCGCCCGGTCCGCGAAGCCCCGTACGCCCCTCAGCGTGCCGAAGTAGTGGTCGAAGCTCCGGTTCTCCTGCATCAGGACCACCACGTGCTTGGCGTCCGCGAGGGTCCCCGTCGCCCCGGCCGCCGGTGACGCCCCGGCCGCGCTGCCCGCGACCGCCGCCCCGGCCGCCGCGCTCGCGGACCACGCCATGAACTTCCTACGACTCAGCTCTGCCACTTCGACCCGACCGTCCCCTCGGCTGCTGGTGATGTTGTCCAGACACCTTCGTGCCGGACGCCGAGCATCCTCGCCCGGGACGGGGGGTCGGGTCAGCGGCCCGGGGCAAGGATTGGCTGACTGTTCACCGACAGCCGAAACGGCGACCGGCGGGTGAACGGCGAGGAGCGCTCAGTCCTTCACCGTGATGCCCAGCGCGTGCGCGAACTGCGGCGCGAGATCGAGGAGTTGCGTCGTCGAGATGATCGCGCCGCGCAGGCCCAGGTGGCCGTCGGACAGGCCGAGGCGGGCGGCGGTGCGCAGGTCGGCGTTCTTGAGTGTGGCGCCGCGCAGGTGGACCTCCTCCAGGGTGCTGCCGGGGAAGGAGACGTCGGTGAGCCTGGCCTCGGAGAGGTCGACGTCCCGCAGCAGGCAGTCCTCGAAGACCACGTCCCGCAGCACCGCGCCGCGCAGGTTGACCGCCTCCAGCTTGCACTGCCGGAAGACCGTGCGGCGCACCGCCGAGCCGTACGCGGAGACGCCCGCCAGGACGGTGGAGTCGACCTCGCTGTCCTGCCACTCGCTCTCCGCGAGGTCGACGCCGACCATCCGGCCGCCGTGCACCCAGACCTCGTTGAAGGCGGCCCGGCGCAGCTTCGTCTCCTCGATCCGCACGCCGGTGAAGGCGCACTCCAGGAAGTGCGCGCCGCCGAACTGCCCGGTCAGCGCGAGTTCGTCGAAGTGCGCGGTGTCGTACCGGCCGTCGGGCCGCAGCGGGCCGGTGTGGCGCTGCAGCAGGTGGACGTACGGGAGGTCTTCGAGACGCACGGTCAACTCCGTTTCGCGGACAGGGTGAGGCCGGCGGCGACGGCGAGCGCCACCAGGAGCCCGGCGATCAGCACGCCGGACTCCCCGGCCAGGGTCGCAGCCAGCACCGACAGCGCGGCCAGCGGCAGGACCGCCTGGGCGGCGCCGCGCTTGTGGTGGCGGGCGTGCAGCAGCCAGACGGTGAACAGGAACAGCGCGGTCGGGACGGTCACGGCCGCGCTCGCGGCCCGGGCCGAGACGTGCGCGGCGCCGACCGCGTGCTCGACCGCGACCTCCAGGCCCGCGCCGATCGCGGCGGCCGAGGCGAAGACCGCGTAGTGGCCGTAGCCCCAGGGCAGCGCCTGCCGGTTGCCGCGCAGGTGGCCGTGGCCGTCGTCGGCGAAGTAGATCCACCAGGCGCCGAAGCAGATCAGCAGGCCGCCCGCCGCGATCGGCAGCAGTTCGGCGACGGCCAGGTGCTCGTCCAGGGCGGTCTGGATGGCGACGGTGGCGGCGGCGACCGTCTCGCCGAGCACGATGATGGTGAACAGGCCGTAGCGCTCGACGATGTGGTGCCGGTGCCAGGGCGTCTGCTCGTCCTTCTCGGCCCAGACGGGGACGGCGAGTTCGGCGAGCACCCCGACCGGGAACAGCGGGCCCTGGGCGCCGTGCGGGAGGAACAGCAGCACCACCCAGAACGCCTGGACGACGGTGACCCCGGCGGCGTACCGCAGCGCGCAGGTGCGGGCCGGCCCGCTCTCGCCGCGGGCGGCGCGCAGCCACTGGGTGACCATGGCCAGGCGCATCAGCACGTACCCGGCCACGGCGAGGGCGAGGTCCCGGTCCTCGAAGACCCGCGGGACGCCGGCCGCTAGCACCAGCACGCCGGTGATCTGCACCAGGGTGGTGAGCCGGTAGGGGACGTCGTCGACGTCGTACGCGGAGGCGAACCAGGTGAAGTTCATCCAGGCCCACCAGATCGCGAAGAAGGACATGGTGAACCCGGTGAGCGCGTGGGCGAGGTGGCCCGCGGCCAGGGCGTGGGCCAGTTCCCGGCCCGCCTGGGCGACGGCCACCACGAAGCACAGGTCGAAGAACAACTCCAGCGGGGTGGCGACCCGGTGGGACTCGCCGCGGTCGCGGGCCAGCATCCGGCGGACCGGGCGGAAGGGGTCGGGGGCGGTGGTCATCGTTCTGCCTCGGGGCGCGGGCCGCGCGGCAGGGGGCGGGCGCGGCAGGGGAGTTGGACACCGGCGATCCTGGCAGCCCCGGACCGGCGGCGCACGCACCGTGCACGGCACGCCGATTCGCCCGAATACACCCGATTTGGTTACGCGTCAGGCAGAGTTGACGCCGCAGTGCGCGATCCGAGTGACAGGTTGGCCCATTTCGGCGCGTGTTGCGCCGATTGTCCCGTCTGTCCGAATTGGACCGATAGATTCCTCTGCGGATGGACGGACGACGACGAGGGCGCTTCGCGGGCAACGCGGAAGGTCAAGGACGAGGGTGGGCACGGGACCGGCTCCCGTGGACCGCAGGACCCGAACTCCTCGTGATCACCGCGCTGCCCGACAGCGCTGCCCGGCGCCCGCCCGGCACCCCGCACCCCGGACGGTCCGGCCCGTTCCGGCGGGACGTTCGTCCCGCCGGAACGGGCCCCTCCCCTCCCGCCCCGCGACCACCCCCCGGGGGGGCCGGTCGGACTAGCCCCGCTCGCCGGGCCCCGCCCCGTCACGGTGTGATGACCGTATGCGTACTGTCGAGCACCGAGGGCAACAGCGGGGGCGGCCGTGAACTGGACCGACGTGGTGATCATGGTCGGCACCCTGGTGGGCACCGCGGCCGGGATGCTGCTGGTGCAGAGGTACGCCTCCGTCCCGGCCCGGGAGAGCTGCAACGACGTGGCGGGGTTCATCTTCGCCGCGGTGGGCGCGTTCTACGCGGTGCTGGTCGCCTTCGTGGTGATCGCGGTGTGGGAGAACACGTCGGCGGCGAAGGTCACCACCTTCGAGGAGGCGGACGAGCTGGCCGGGGTGTACTGGATGTCGCGGCAGATGCCGCTGCCGCAGGGCGCGGAGCTGGAGGGGCTGACGCTCGACTACGCGCACGCCGTGGTGAACACCGAGTGGCGCGTGATGGCCGACCACCACAGCGACCCGGCGGCGACCGCGCTGATGTACAGGATCCGCGACAGCGCGCTCTCCTTCGACCCGCAGGGGGACCAGCAGTCGGCGATCTACCAGAACGTGATCCAGCACGTGGACGGCCTGGCCAGCAAGCGGCGGGCCCGGCTGAACCTGATCACCAACTGCGTGCCGCCGCTGCTGTGGGCGGCGCTGATCGCGGGGGCGGTGGTCACGGTCGCCTTCACCTTCCTGTTCGGCCTCTCCAACACCTGGGCGCACCTGGCGATGGTGCTCAGCCTGGCCGGGCTGATCGCGCTGTCGCTGATCGCGATCAAGGAGATGAACTACCCGTTCGACGGGGCGAACGCGGTGAAGCCGACCGCGTTCGAGGTGTTCCTGAGCCGACTGCCACCGCCGCGCTGAGCGACGCTGCGTGGCCGGGCCGTCACGATTTCGGCGGACGGGCCCGGGGCGTGTAGTGTTCTCCGGGTCAGCAGGCGCCGCTAGCTCAGTTGGTTAGAGCAGCTGACTCTTAATCAGCGGGTCCGGGGTTCGAGTCCCTGGCGGCGCACAGACGGTCGAGAGCCTCCCTCCGGGGAGGCTCTCGGCGTTTCCGGCCCGTCCCCTCCCCCGCCCCTGCGAATCCCCCGCGAAAAGCCGGTTTCACCGCAGGTCGGGAAGGGTGTAGTGTTCTCTCCGTCAGCACGCGCCGCTAGCTCAGTTGGTTAGAGCAGCTGACTCTTAATCAGCGGGTCCGGGGTTCGAGTCCCTGGCGGCGCACAGACAGGTCGAAGGCCCCTCGCGAGAGCGAGGGGCCTTCGGCGTTTTCCGGCCGCGTCGCCATGTCCCCTGTCCGGCGCGCTCGTTGAGAAGGGGGAGGATGTGAAGCTAAGGGGGATTTAAAGATCGTCTTAGGAGAAATGGGACATAGGTCCCTAACATCTGACAAGTCGATCAGTCAGGCTGGCGAGGTTCACGCCGTCGCCCGAGCGAGCAGCCCGTCCGGGGCCTGCGGGAAGGTCTCCGTTGCCTCGAAAGCCTCGTGAGCGCAGGAAGCGGACCGGCTGGCGCCGGTTGATACCCACCTGGCGCTTCACCCTGTTCGGACTGGCCGCGTCCCTGTTGCTGGGGGTCGGGCTGTTCGCCCTGGGCATCGCCGTGGTGAAGGTGCCGGACGCGCACGCGGCCGCCACCGCCCAGTCCAACACCTGGCTCTACTCGGACGGCTCGCTGCTGGCCCGCACCGGCCAGACCAACCGGCAGAACGTCCCGCTGGACAAGGTCTCCGCCGAGGCGCAGCACGCCGCGCTGGCCGCCGAGGACCGCAACTTCTACTCGGAGGGCGCGGTCAACTTCAAGGGCATGGCCCGGGCCGCCTTCAACACCGCGTCGGGCGGCGCCACCCAGGGCGGCTCGACGATCACCCAGCAGTACGTGAAGAACGCGTACCTGAACCAGAAGCAGACCGTCAGCCGCAAGGTGAAGGAAGTCTTCATCGCGATCAAGGTCGACGCGACCCTGAGCAAGGACGAGATCCTCTCCTCCTACCTGAACACCTCGTACTACGGGCGCGGCGCGTACGGCATCCAGGCCGCCGCGCAGGCGTACTTCGGGGTGGACGCGGGCCAGCTCACCGCCGCGCAGGGCGCCTACCTGGCGACGCTGCTGAACGCGCCGAGCGCGTTCGACGTGTCCTCGGCGAGCGAGGCCGGGAAGCAGAAGGCCGTGGCGCGCTGGAACTACGTGCTGGACGGCATGGTGGCGAAGAAGTGGCTGGGCGCCGAGGAGCGGCAGCAGACCGCGTTCCCCGAGGTGCTGACGCCGAAGTCGGCGCCGGGCCTGTCCGGGCAGGCGGGCTACCTGGTGGCCGCGGCGACCTCGTACCTGACCGGGCAGGGCATCGTCTCGGACGCGCAGCTCGCCCAGGGCGGGTACACCATCACGCTGACCGTCGACTCGAAGAAGCAGCAGCAGCTGCAGGACGCGGTGCAGGCCCAGCTGACCGACAGCCTCAAGCCGGACAGCCGGAAGGTCGACGCGGCGGCGCAGGCCGGCGCGGTGTCGGTGGACCCGAGGACCGGGCAGGTGCTGGCGCTGTACGGCGGCTCGGACGCCACCAAGCACTGGATCGACAACGCCACCCGCACCGACTACCAGGCGGGCTCCACCTTCAAGGCGATCGCGCTGGCGGCCGCCCTGGACTCCGGGGCGCGCACCCAGTCCGGCGAGCGGATCACCGCCGACACCGTGTACGACGGCACCAACCGGCGGCCGGTGCGCGGTGCGAAGGGCACCCCGTACGCGCCGCCGAACGAGGGCGAGCGCTCGTACGGGCAGATCTCGCTGCAGCAGGCCACCGACTGGTCGGTGAACTCGGTGTTCGCGCAGCTCGCGCAGGACACCGGGCTGGAGAAGGTCCGGGCCACCGCGGTGGCGCTCGGCCTGCCCGCCGACACGCCGGGCCTCAAGGCCGTGCCGTCGATCCCGCTGGGCGCGGCCACCCCGAGCGCGCTGGACCTGGCCGGGGCGTACGCCACCCTGGACAACGACGGGCAGCAGATCACCCCGTGGCTGGTGAAGGGCCTGGAGCTGGGCGGCGAGCAGGTCGCGCTGCCCGAGCACAAGGCGACCCGGGCGATCTCCAAGGACGCCGCCCGGGCCACCACCGCGATCCTGCGGGGCGTCGTCGACGACCCGGGCGGCACCGGCTACCGGGCCGCCGCGCTGAACCGCCCGGTGGCTGGCAAGACCGGCACCACGGACGACTCCAAGTCGGTCTGGTTCGCCGGGTACACCCCCGAGCTGGTCACCGTGGTCGGCCTGTTCGGGCAGGAGCCGGGCACCGGCAAGCAGGTCAGCCTGGACGGCGTGGGCGGCACCGGCAGCGCGGCGGGCGGCAGGTACCCGGCGCAGATCTGGACGGCGTACATGAAGGCCGCGCTGGCCGGGCAGCCGGTCAGCGACTTCGCCGGGCCGAGCAGGGCCCCGGCCGCGAGCATCCCCTCCGCCACGGCGAGCCCTTCGGCCACGCCCAGCGGGAGCCCGTCCGCGAGCGGGGACCCGGACGCGGACGCCTCGCCCTCGCCGTCCGCCGGGGACGAGCAGCGGCCCTCGCGCTCCGCCACCGCCCGCCCCAGCGGCGGCACCGGCGGCGAGGCCTCCCGCACCCCCTCCGCCCGCCCCAACGGCGGGGCCGGGCGCAGCCCGTCGGCGAGCAGCACGCCGGGCCTCGGCGGGGCGGGCGGCCTGCTCGGGGATCAGTACCAACAGGCCGGGTAACACCTTACGGCGGAGGGGTCCGGGCTGGCAGAATGCGGCGATGCACAGCAGCTCGGACCCCTCCGCCGTCCCCGTCGACGCCCCGTCGGCCCCGACCCTCGCCCCCTCCCCCTCCCCCTCCCCCTCCTCGGGCCCCGCGCCCGCCCCGGCCGTCCGGCACCGGGCGGCCCCGCTCGGGCTGGTGCTGGCGCTGGTGTCGGCGGTCGCGTTCGGCGGGTCGGGCACGGCCGCCAAGCCGCTGATCGAGGCCGGGCTCTCCCCCGCGCACACCGTGTGGCTGCGGGTGGCCGGGGCGGCGCTGGTGCTGCTGCCGGTGGCCTGGCGGCACCGGGACGCGGTGCGGCGGCGGCCCGGGCTGCTGCTCGGCTTCGGGCTGCTCGCGGTGGCGGGCGTGCAGGCCTGCTACTTCGCGGCGATCTCGCGGATCCCGGTGGGCGTCGCCCTGCTGATCGAGTACCTGGGCCCGCCGCTGCTGCTCGCCTACGTGCGGCTGGTGCAGCGCCGCCCGGTCTCCCGGCGGGCGACGGTCGGGGCGGGCGTCGCGGTGGCGGGCCTGGCCTGCGTGGTCGAGGTGTGGAACGGCCTGTCCTTCGACGCGCTGGGCGTGCTGTTCGCGCTGGGCGCGGCCTGCTGCCAGGTCGGCTACTTCGTGCTGGCGGACGCCGGCCGCCGCGGCGAGCGCCCGGTCGACCCGCTGGCGGTCTCCGCGTACGGCCTGCTGATCGGCGCCGTCCTGCTCACCGCGTCCACCCGCCCCTGGGAGGCGGACTGGTCGCTGCTGGGCCGCTCGGTCACCATGAACGGCCACCAGCTGCCCGCCCTCGTCCCGGCCCTGTGGATGGTCCTGGTCGCCACCGTCCTCGCCTACCTGACCGGCGTGGTCGCCGTCCAGCACCTCTCCCCGCCGGTCGCGGGCGTGGTCGCCAACCTGGAGGCCGTGATCGCCACCGTCCTCGCCTGGGTCCTGCTCGGCGAGCACCTGGGCGCCCCGCAACTCGTCGGCGGCGCGCTCGTCCTCGCGGGCGCGTTCGCGGCCCAGTCGACCGGCCGGGGGTAGCCGCGCGCGGACGGCCGGTTGAGTACCCGTACTCAGGTGCCTCCCGGCGGCCCCGGTCAGGATGGGTCCGGTATCGACGACGACCACGGGAGGAATCTCAATGATCGTGTCAAGCCGTCTGCGTGACCGGCGGGGTGGGGGTGAAGAGCCTCTTGTCACGCAGCATCGCCCACAGCACGTCGACC
>NZ_JBIAVO010000058.1:0-28324 GCF_042894345.1 Kitasatospora sp. NPDC001540 | reverse complement strand
CCCGGTGGAGCGGATGATGCGCGACGCGAAGATCACCCAGATCTACGAGGGCACCAACCAGGTCCAGCGCATCGTGATGGCCCGCAACCTGCCCTAACCGCCCACCGGTTCGCGTCCCTGCTGGCCCACCCGCCCGCGCTCGCCCACCTTGCGGGCGGGCGCGCCGGCCCAGATCTCGCCGGGCCCGGTGGAACGGGTGAGGACGGCGTTGGCGCCGACGACGGTGTCGGCGCCGACGGTGAGGGTGCCGCTCTTGCAGACGATCTTCGCGCCGGCGCAGACCACCACGCCGTCCTCCAGCACGACCCGCCGCATCGCGGACAGCTCCTGCGGGACCCACGGGTCGGCCCGGCCGATGGTGACGCCGTTGTAGAGGGTGACGTTCGCGCCCAGGGTGGTGTACGGGTGCAGGACGGTGCCGAAGCCGCGGTGGAAGACCACCAGGCCGGGGCCGATCTCGGCGGCGGCCGGGACCTCCATCCCGTAGAGGGCCAGGGCCTCCTGGACCAGGCGGCCGAACAGCCGGCTTCTGCGGCGGTAGATGAGGGAGGTCACCAGCGACATGGCCGACATTGTCCTGCCGCCCCGCCCGGCGCGGCGCCGACGACGCGCCCCGCGGCGGCAGTTCGGATCCGCCGTGCGAATCCCGAACCACCGCCGCGGGGCGGTCGCCCGCCGGGAGCGGCTACTTGGGGACGGCGGGCACCGCCGTGTCGTTGCGCATCGCGTCGAAGACCGCCTTGGACTTGGCCTCGTCCCACTTGACCGCGGACTCGCCGGTCGGGGTGCGGTAGTCGGCGTTGCCGATCGGGACGGTGATGGTCTTGCCGTCGCCGCCGGTGACGCCCTTCATGGCGAGGAACATCGAGCCGAGGTCGGTCAGCCCGGCGTCGTCGTCGACGATCACGGTGTCCAGCCCGGCCGACACCAGCGGGTAGAAGGTGAAGGGGTTGAGCAGGGTGGTCGGCGAGGCGGCCTGCTTGGCGAGCGCGCCCAGGAACTTCTGCTGGTTGCGCATCCGGCCGAGGTCCTGGTCGGCCATCTGGTGCCGCTGCCGGACGAAGGCCAGCGACTGCTTGCCGTTCAGGGTCTGGGTGCCGGCCTGCAGGTCGAGGCCGGAGTCCTTGTCCTTGATCGGCTGCTCGATGTTCAGCTCGACGCCGCCGACGGCGTCGACCAGGCCGACGAAACCGGAGAAGCCGATCTCCGCGTAGTGGTCGATCCGCAGGTTCATGTTGGTCTCGACGGTCTGCACCAGCAGGCGGCCGCCCCCGGCCGCGAAGGCCGCGTTGATCTTCCGGGTGGCGGCGGGGACGGTCTTGCCGCTGCCGGCGGTGTCCAGGTGGGCGGGGATCTGCACCCAGGAGTCGCGCGGGATCGACATCAGGGTGTTCCCGTTGTCGCCGATGTGCAGGATCATCATCGAGTCGCTGCGCTTGCCCTCGGCGGAGCCGGTGTGCAGGTCCTGCTCGTCGGCGTCGGTGAGCCCGGCCCGGCTGTCGGAGCCGACGATCAGCCAGTTGGTGCCCTTGCCCGCCGCCGGGCGGCCCGGGTAGTCGGCCAGCACGTTCTCGTGGTGCAGCTTGCCGTCCGCCCAGAAGTAGGTGCCGATCATGGTGACCAGCAGCGCCAGCACCAGGCCCAGCACCGAGTAGCCGACGATCTTCTTGCGCGAGCGGCGCGGCCGGGCCCCGGGCGCGGACGGTCGCGTCGGTCCCGTCGGTCCCGTCGGTCCGGACGGTCCGGACGGGTTCGGCTCCGGTGCGAAGGGCTGCTGCCCGTACGGCGGCTGCCCGCCGCTGCCCCCGCCGTACGGGGGCTGCCCGCCACCGCCCCCGCCGTACGGGGGGCGGCCCGCGCCGCCGTACGGGCGGCCGGTGTCCGGTCGGTCCTGGTGGGTGGGGCGGGAGAGCGGGACGCCCGCGCCGCGCGGGTTCAACTCGGGCGGCAGCGGCGGCTCGGCCGCCGCTCCGCCCTGGCCCCGTGCCGCGTCGCCCTGCCCGTGTGCGCCGCCCCCCGGGCGCTCCTGCCACGTGTTCATGGGGGAAGGATGCCCGAACCGGGGGCCGCGCAGTGATCGCGGAGGCCCCGCGGGCCCCGTTGTGGCCGTTTTGATGCAGGGCGGGGACGGTTCCGGGCACTGTTCACCAGGCGGGCACGGCCTTGACCCGCCGAAACCGGGCGTGTTTGCATGGCGGCATGGAGCAGCGTCAGGTCCTCACCCGTCGGCGGCACGTCGACCACGGCCGGGTGTCCTGCTCGCTGTGTCGCGGCTGACCCCTCCCGCCGCGCACTCACCCGTAGGCGACCCGCGCCCTCGCCGACCCTCCTCCCCTCCCTTTCCCGGCCGCGCCCTGCCCGCGGCCGCACGCCCCGAGGTGACTCCATGGCCGTGATCCTGTCCGTCTCCGGTTCCCCGTCCGCGACCTCCCGCACCACCCGGCTGCTGCGCCACGTCGACCGCCGGCTCGCCTCGCACGGGCACCAGGTCCGCACGCTGGACGCCCGCTCGCTGCCCGCCGCCGCGCTGCTCGCCGCGGACGCCGCGGACCCGGCGATAGCCCGGGCCGTCGAGCTGTTCGAGCAGGCCGACGGCGTGGTGATCGGCACCCCGGTCTACAAGGCCGCGTACTCGGGCCTGCTGAAGGCCCTGCTCGACCTGCTGCCGCAGTACGCGCTGCGCGGCAAGACGGTGCTGCCGCTGGCCACCGGCGGCTCCACCGCGCACGTGCTGGCGGTGGACTACGCGCTGCGGCCGGTGCTGAGCTCGATGGGCGCCGGGCACGTCACCCAGGGCTGGTTCGTGCTGGACCGGCACATCGGGGTGCGCGAGGACGGCGGCACCGAACTGGAGCGCGAGACCGAGGTGCTGCTGACCCCGGTGGTCGACGCGTTCTCCGCCGCCCTCGCCCCGCGGGTGGAACTCGCCGCCGCGGGCTGACCGTTCGTCAGCGAAGCCGCCCCGTCCGGGGCCCGGGACCCTCAGGCCGCCGCGCGGCAACCCCTAGGGGAGCGGCCCCGGGCCCCGGACGCTTCCCCGGGACGGGGCTCAACCCGGTGGAGGACGACCCCCGCGACGCCCGCTCCTACTGTGGAGCCATCCCCCCTGCCCCACCTTCGATGGTGGGGCAGGCCCCACCCCGAAGACGGAAGCCAGCAGGATTCCGCGACCGGGGTGAGGCCCGGAAGGCTGGGGGACGACGACGGACCCCACGACGAGGAGCACCAGTGACCACGGCAGCGAGCGCCGCCCACCTCTCACCCCTGCCGGAGCGGGACGGCACCGCCGCCCGGGCCCGACAGGTCACCAAGGCGTACGGCGCGGGGGAGACCCGGGTGACGGCGCTGGACGCGGTCGACGTCGACATCGAGCGCGGCCGCTTCACCGCGATCATGGGCCCCTCGGGCTCCGGCAAGTCGACGCTGATGCACTGCCTGGCCGGGCTGGACACCGTCTCCGAGGGCCGGATCTGGATCGGCGACACCGAGATCACCGGCCTCAAGGACAAGCAGCTCACCAAGCTCCGCCGGGACAAGATCGGCTTCATCTTCCAGGCCTTCAACCTGCTCCCCACGCTGAACGCGGTGGAGAACATCACGCTGCCGATGGACATCGCGGGCCGCAAGCCCGACCAGGCCTGGCTGCAGCAGGTGATCGACACCGTCGGCCTGTCCGGCCGCCTCAAGCACCGCCCCGGCCAGCTCTCCGGCGGCCAGCAGCAGCGCGTCGCGGTGGCCCGCGCCCTGGCCGCCCGGCCCGAGATCATCTTCGGCGACGAGCCCACCGGCAACCTCGACTCCCGCTCCGGCGCCGAGGTGCTCGGCTTCCTGCGCCGCTCGGTCGACGAACTCGGCCAGACCATCGTGATGGTGACGCACGACCCGGTCGCCGCCGGCCACGCGGACCGCGTGCTGTTCCTCGCCGACGGCGCCATCGTCGACGAGATGCACAACCCCACCGCCGACTCCGTCCTGACCCGCATGCGCCGTTTCGACGGCAAGCGCACCAGCTGAGACGGGGCCCGGAACCATGCTGCTCAAGACCTCGCTGCGGAGCTTCTTCGCCCACAAGTGGCGCCTGGTGCTCTCCCTGCTCGCCGTGGTGCTCTCGGTCGCCTTCGTGGCCGGCACCCTGGTCTTCTACAACACCGCCACCAGCACCTTCGACAAGCTGTTCGCCTCCACCGCCTCCGACCTGTCGGTCTCCAAGGCCAAGGACGAGATCGCCGACGGCGGCCCCGGCCAGGTCCCCACCATCCCGGTGGGGACGGTGGCGAAGGTCGCCGCCGAGCCCGGCGTCAAGGTCGCGATCGGCCAGGTCATGACCTCCGACGCGACCCTGGTCGACCCCGCCACCAACAAGGTGATCGGCCCGACCACCGGCGCCCCCACCCTCACCGGCAACTGGACCGACACCCCGCGCAACTCCGTCGAGATCACCTCCGGCCACGCCCCGCAGGGCGACGGCCAGTTGGTGCTGGACGCCGACACCGCGGAGAAGGCCCACCTCGGCCTCGGCTCCAAGGTCCGGATCATCACCGACGCCAACCACGACTTCACCGTCTCCGGCATCGCGACCTTCCGCACCACCAACCCCGGCGCCGCCCTCGCCTTCCTGGACACCGCCACCGCCCAGCAGGTGCTGCTCGGCGCCGAGGCCTACACCTCCGTCGAGGTCTTCGGCGACGGCACCCGCACCGACGAGCAGCTGAAGGCCGCCGCACTGGCCGACCTCGGCAGCGGCTTCCAGGGCAAGACCGCGGCCGAGCAGAAGAAGGAGAACTCCGAGGACGTCGGCTCCTTCCTCGACTTCATGAAGTACGCGATGCTCGGCTTCGCCGTCCTCGCGGCCGGCGTCGGCGGCTTCCTGATCGTCAACACCTTCTCCATGCTGGTCACCCAGCGCACCCGCGAGATCGGCCTGCTGCGCGCCATCGGCGGCAGCCGCTCCCAGGTCAACCGCTCGGTGCTGACCGAGGGCCTGATCCTCGGCGTGCTCGGCTCCACCCTGGGCATCGGCGCCGGGCTCGGCCTCGCGCTCGGCATGATCCAGCTGATGAAGGCCGTCGGGATGAACCTGGACGCCTCGCTGGAGGTCACCTGGGCGGTGCCGGTGGTCTCGTACGCGGTCGGCGTGCTGGTGACGCTGGTCGCCGCGTTCGTCCCGGCCCGCCGCGCCTCCCGGATCACCCCGATGGCCGCGCTGCTCGACCACGCCGCCCCGGTCGAACCCCGGGCCAACCGGATCCGCACCGCGGTCGGCGGCCTGGTCACGGTGCTCGGCGCCGCCGCCCTGGTGCTCGCCGCCTCCTCCACCGGCGCCACCGGCGGGATGCTGATCGGCCTCGGCGTGCTCGCCACCCTGGTCGGCGCCGTGGTGCTGGGCCCGCTGCTGGTCTCCGGCCTGCTCCGCCTGCTCGGCGGCCCGCTGTCCGCCCTGTTCGGCCCGGCCGGCCGCCTCGCCCAGCGGAACGTGATGCGCAACCCGCGCCGCACCGGCTCCACCGCCGCCGCCCTGATGATCGGCCTTGCCGTGGTGGTCGGCGCCTCCGTGGTCACCTCCTCCATGGTCTCCTCGGCCACCGCCCAGATCGACAAGACCGTCGGAGCCGACTACATCGTGGCCGGCGGCCGCGCCACCGTCCCGGCGGAGGCGGCCCGGGCGGTCGAGCGGACCCCCGGCGTCGACCACATCACCCGGCAGAAGGAGGTCCCCGCCGAACTCACCACCCCCGACGGCGCCCGCACCAAGACCGGGCTGGTCGCCGCCGACCCGAACTTCACCCGCGACTTCCGCCTGCCGGTCGCCTCCGGCACCGCCGAGGGCGTGTTCAACGGCGGCCTCTCGGTCGACCAGAAGTTCGCCGACGCGCACCACCTCAAGGTCGGCGACCCGATCGCCGTCGCCTACGGCGAGGGCCGCACCCAGACCATCCCGGTCGCCGCCGTCCTGAAGACCGGCAACCAACTGTTCGACGGCAACTTCTTCACCGGCATCAGCACCGTCTCCACCGGCCTGAACGGCCAACTCCCGGGTGACAGCACGCTGTTCGCCGGAGCCTCGGCCGGTGCCGACAAGGGCGCCGTGCTCGCCGACCTGCAGAAGACGCTGGAGCCCTACCCGCAGCTGATGGTCAAGGACCAGGCCGGCTACAAGGACATGATCAAGTCCCAGGTCGACCAACTGCTGTCCATGGTCTACGGCCTGCTCGGCCTGACGATCGTGGTCGCCGTCCTCGGCGTGGTCAACACCCTGGCCCTGTCCGTCGTCGAGCGCACCCGGGAGATCGGCCTGCTGCGCGCCATCGGTTTCTCCCGCCGCCAACTGCGCCGGGTGGTCCGGCTCGAATCCGTGGTCATCGCCCTGTTCGGCGCCGTCCTCGGCAGCGCCCTCGGTCTCGCCTGGGGCGTCACCGCCCGGTCCGTCCTCGCCGACAACGGCCTGAACGTCCTGACCGTCCCCACCGGCACCGTGGTCACCGTCCTGATCGGCTCCGTCCTCATCGGCCTGGTCGCCGCCCTCGTCCCGGCCTTCCGCGCCGCCCGGATGAACGTCCTGGCCGCCATCGCCACCGACTGACCGATCCCCCCGGGCCCCTCGTCAGGGGCCCGGGGAACGGCCCGGTCCGTGCTGCGCAGTGGCCCCGTCAGGGGCCCGGGGAACGGCGGGTCCGAGCTGCTGGTGGTCGGAGCCCACCGAAGGTCAGAGCCGCTTCGGGCCAGGACAGCGCCCCCACCCACCCCTCAGCCCGGACAGCTGATCTCGCTCCCACTCTCCGCCCCGGCCACCGCCACCGCCGAAGCCGAAGCCGAAGCGGTGGCACCCGGCGAAACGGAAGCCGCAGCAACGGCCGCCACACCCGCCGGAGGCCGGTACTCACTGCCCGCAACCACCTGGAAGGTCGCCCCCAACCCCGGCACGGCCTCGAGCTCCGCGTCCGGCAGGCTCGCCGCCAGGGTCTTCACCGACTCGTCCCAGCGCGGGTCGTAGCGGATCACCGTCCGGGTGGTGGCGACCGCCCCGCCGGGCGCGTTGGAGGGCACGCCGGTGGTGGCGAACCCGGCCTTGCGCAGCTCCGCGTCGACCCGGAAGCCCAGCCCCTGGATGCCCGCCCCGTTGAGCACCTGCACCCGCACCTCACTCGGAGGAATCGTTCCGGCAACGGGCGAGCCGCTCGGCGACACCGCCGCAGCGGCGGTCGCGGCCGCCCCGGCCCCGGTGAGCGGCCGCCCGGCCCGGACCGCCTCGAACAGCGCCGTCGCGCCCTTCTCGTCCCACAGCACGGTCGACCCCCACCCCGCGACCTGGTGGTCGACCTCGGCCAGCGGCACCGTCACGAAGTCCGCGTTCGCGGCCGACAGGTCCTTCAACCGCCCGGCGAACTCCAGCAGTTCGGCGTTGCCCAGCCCCTTGTCGACCTTGACCGAGCGCAGCACGGTGTCCAGCACCCCGGTCAGCTTCGCCGGGTCGAGCAGGGTGCCCCCGGTGGTGGCCCGCCGCAGCAACTGCGCCAGGAACTTCTGCTGCCGGTGCATCCGCCCGAGGTCGGAGGAGCCGTCCACGTGCCGGGCCCGGACGTAGCGCAGCGCCCCCGCCCCGTCCAGCCTGCTGGTCCCGGCGGGCAGGTCGAGGCCCGAGTAGTCGTCCTTGAGCGGCTTGGTGGTGCACACCTCGACGCCGCCCAGGGCGTCCACGGTGGAGACGAAGGCGAGGAAGTTCACCTCGACGTAGTGGTCGATCCGCAGCCCGGTGTTCTGCTCGACGGTGCGCACCGCCAGCGGCGCCCCGCCCATCCCGTACGCCGCGTTGATCTTGCCCTTGGAGGCGTCCACCTGCTTCCCGGTGGCGAGGTCCTGGTGGGCCGGGATGTCCACGTAGGAGTCGCGCGGGACGGAGACCACGGTGGCCCGGCCGCGGTGCGCGGACAGTTGCACGATCATCATCGTGTCGGTGCAGTGGCAGGACTCGCCGCCCGCGTGCAGCACGTCCTTGAGGGTGGACTCCGGGATGCCCTCGCGCTCGTCGGTGCCGACCACCAGGAAGGTCGTGGCGCCGTCGTCGGCGGGGCGGTCCGGCCCGCCGCCGATCGCGTCCACCCGGTCGAGCGAGGAGCCGATGCCGTTCAGCACCGCCCACCCGCTGCACGAGGTGGCGAGCACCGCGAAGGAGAGGGTGCCCGCCGCCCAGCGGCCCCAGCGCCGCCGGCCGGGCCGCCGCTGCCGAACGTGGGCGGGCTGGCGTTCGGGAGGGCGCTGGTCGGGCATCTTCCGCATGGTAGGCGGCCCGGCCGCGCCCGCCGGGGCGGCACGCCGGACGGGGGAGAGGGCCGGTCCGACCGGCCCCGGACCGCCCCCCACCACCGCGGCCCGACCGCCCCGTCGCGGGCGGTCCGCGGAACGCCGGACGGGGGCCGTCCGCCCGCACTAGGCTCGCGCCCATGACGAGCAGCGACCCCAGGATCGAGGCCACCGCCGACGTCGACCCGAGCGCCGTGATCGGCCCGGGCAGCACCGTCTGGCACCTCGCCCAAGTCCGCGAGGACGCCCGGATCGGCGCCGAGTGCATCATCGGCCGCGGCGCGTACGTCGGCCCGGGCGTGCGGCTCGGCGACCGGGTCAAGCTGCAGAACCACGCCCTGGTGTACGAGCCCGCGGTCCTGGAGGACGGCGTCTTCGTGGGCCCGGCCGCCGTCCTCACCAACGACCTCTACCCGCGCTCGGTCGACCCGGACGGCAAGCTCAAGCGCGGCGACGACTGGCACGCCCGCGGCGTCACGCTCCGCGAGGGCTGCTCGATCGGCGGCCGCGCCGTCCTGGTCGCCGGGGTCACCGTCGGCCGCTGGGCCCTGGTCGCGGCCGGCGCGGTCGTCCACCGGGACGTCCCGGACCACGCGCTGGTGGTCGGCGTCCCGGCCCGCCGGATCAAGTGGGTGGGCCGGGCGGGCGAGCCCCTCGTCCCGGACGGCCCGCAGCGCTGGCGCTGCCCGCGCACCGGCGAGACCTACACCGAGACCGGCCCCGAGACCCTCGTCCCGGACGCGGAGCGCTGAGCCCGGCTCCGGCTACTTCGCCTTGGACGCGCAGACGTTGGTGTCGTCCGCCTGCACCCGCTGGATGTCCTTGGGCGCCTCGGTCGGCGCCGCCGAGGGCGCGGCGCCGGTGGCGGTGAAGTCCTTGCCGAGCACCACGACGACGCCGTCCTTCGCGCCGAGCCTGCTGCTGGCCTGCACCGCCGTCGCGGGCAGGCCGAGGGCCGCGGCCACCGCCTGCGCCTCGTCCTCGTGCCCGGCGGGGTAGTTGACGGCGCTGGTGGCCGCCGGGTCGGCGTTGTTGCCCGCGACGGCCAGCGCGAAGCCCTTGCCCTGCAGGGCGGTCGCGGCCTTCGACGCCTGCCCGGCGGTCCCGCTGCCGTTGCGCACGGTGACCTTCACCCCGGCCGCGTCCACCTGGGGCGCGGCGGGGGCGGAGGAGGACGGGGCGGCGGGGTCGGGGGAGGCGCTCTGCTCCTGCTGCGGGACGTCGGTCAGCGAGCGGTCCGCGGCGATCATCGCGAACAGCTGCTGGGCGTCGTTCGGCTTGAGCACCAGCCGGTCCTTGTCCGCCGGGTCGTCGATCACCGGCACCGTGGTGAAGGTGATGTTCTTGGTGTCGACCCGGGAGATGTCGAGCGCCAGGTCCTTCAGCTTGTTGACGCTGCCGATCCCGTCGTCGACGGTCAGCGCCTTGGTGGCGGCGTCCGCCAGGTCCCACAGCTTGGTGGGGCTGGTCAGGGTGTCGCTGCTCTTCATCTTGCGGATCATCGAGGAGATGAACTGCTGCTGCAGCGGGATCCGGGTCAGGTCGCCGCCGTAGCCCACCGCGTGCCGGGTCCGGACGAAGGCCAGCGCCTCCTCGCCCTGCACCACGTGCCGGCCCGCGGTCATCTTCAGGTGCGAGTACGGGTCGTTGATGTCGGTGGCGGCGCACACCTCGACGCCGCCGACCGCGGTCGAAAGGGTCTTCACCGCCTCGAAGTTGACCATCATGAAGTGGTCGATCCGGACGCCGGTCAGCTTCTCGACGGTCTTCCAGGTGCAGCCGGGGTCGCGCCCGTCCTGCCCGAGGCTGGTGTTGAACATCGCCCGGGCCGCGCCGGGGATGGTCTTGTTGCCGCTCTTGCACTCCGGGATCGGCACCATCAGGTCGCGCGGGATGGACAGCACCGTCGCGTTCGAGCGGTCCTTGGAGATGTGGAACAGCAGCGTGGTGTCCGCGTGCCCGGTCGAGCCCTCGTCGCCGTACTCGCGGCCCAGGCCGACCCGGCTGTCGGTGCCGATCACCAGGATGTTCAGCGCGTCGGTCGCCTGCGGGCGCTCGGAGTCGTCGCCGACCTGGACCTTCACCGAGGAGATGTTGTTGTTGAAGTGCTGGTACACGTAGTACGCGCCGCCGCAGCCCGCCACCAGCACCAGGCCCAGCGAGCCCGCGGTCCACTTCAGCGCCCGGCGCCCGCGGGTGGAGTGGCCCTTGCGGCGGGCGGCCCGGCCGCCCGCCACCGCGGTCGCGCCCTTTGCCCCCCGGGCGGCGGCCCGGGAGCCGACCGACCCGGCGGCCGCCTCCCGGCCCCCGGCCCGCGGCCGTGCCGAGGCGGCGCCGGGCCGCGCGGCGGAGTCCCGCCGGCCCGCCTCCAGGTCCAGTCGGAACTCGCCGGTCGCCGGGTCGAGCACCCACTGGTCGGCGGGGTCGACGCCGGGAGTGGTCGAGTCGGCCGAGTCGCCCCGGCTCCGGTGTCCGCTGTTCATCCCGGACACCCTAGACGAGCCTGACGCCCAAACCGTCCGCGATGTGATACCCGTCACCCGACGAAAGGGTGGAAAACGGCGGCGGCGCGCCCCGCCCGGCCGGTTCCGCCGGGCGGAGCGCGCCGTCGTCGCACTCCACTGCCATCGTCCCAGGACTACCCGCCCCGGAGGACCGGGGTCGTCACCCGAGGCGCAGAGTCACTCGTTCGGAGTCGATCCGGTTCTGCCACTGACCCTCCGTCAACTGCCCGGAGTTCCGGCACAGGACGACCGAGGCACCGGCGGCCAGCGGCGCCAGCAGACCCGCCTCCAGACCCGTCCAGTCGTCGAAGGACAGCGTCGACAGGACACGGCTCCCGCTGTCCAGGCCCAGCCGTGCCGCGCCCTCCCGGGCCAGCGCCACCGTCTGCTCGCCCGTCAGCTTCAGCGGCAGCCCGTCCACCACCGTCTCCAGCGCCACCGCCTGCGGGTCCACCGGCGAGTACGGGGCGAACCGGTCGCCCTGCCCGGGCACCTCCGCCGCGTAGTCCAGGAACCCGTCCGGCCGCTGCGGGAACCGCCCGCCCAACGGGCGCAGCGCCAGCGCCACCCGCTCGCCCTGGCACTCCTGCGCGGCCGCCAGCCCGTCCGGGCCGGAGACCACCAGCTCGGTGTCCTTCGGATCGCCCTGCGGCACCGCCACCACGCCCACCGACCAGCAGGCCAGCAGCCACACCGCGCTCTGCCAGTGGGCGGGCAGCAGCAGCGCCGCCCGGTCGTCGGGGGAGGCGTTCAACTCGTCCTGCAACAGGTTGGCCGTCTTCGCGACCCAGTTGTCGAACGTCTTCGCGGACAGCTCCACCCGTTCCCCGGTCGAGTCGTCGTAGAAGGTCACCAACGGGCGGGACGGGTCGGCGGCTGACCCCGGGCGCAGGAAGGCCTGCAGCAGCTCGGCGGGGGTGCGGGCGTCGGCAGCGAAAGGCGCAGTCATGGTGCCGACCAGCCTACGTCCTGCCCCCGCCGGACGGGAGGGTGCCCGCCCCGTCGGAACGCCGCGCCGCGGCCCCGCGCGACGTCGGCGCCCCGCGTTACGCTCGCCCCTGCCCCGCCCCCCACCCCGAGGACGTACCGATGCCCGCCCAGACCCGGCAGTGGCGGCCCGGCTACCCGCTCGACCTCGGCCGCACCCTCTTCCCGCTCCAGCACGGCGCCGGGGACCCGGCCTTCCAGCGCACCCCCGACGGCGCCGTCTGGCGCGCCTCCCGCACCCCCGACGGCCCGGGCACCCTGCGGATCCTCCAGCGCGCCGACGGCATCGACGCCACCGGCTGGGGCCCCGGGGCCGGCTGGCTGCTCGAACAACTCCCCGCGATGCTCGGCGCGCACGACGACCCGGCCGGGCTCGTCCTCCCGCCCGGGCCGCTCCGCGAGGCCCAACGCTCCTGCCCCGGGCTGCGGTTGACCCGCACCGGCCTGGTCATGGAGTCCCTGGTCGCGGCGGTCCTGGAGCAGAAGGTCACCACCATGGAGGCGTACCGCGCCTGGCGCACCCTGCTCCGCGATTACGGCACCCCCGCCCCCGGCCCCGCCGCCGACCTCGGCATGCGGGTCGTCCCCTCCGCCCGCGAGTGGACCCTCGTCCCCAGCTGGGCCTGGCACCGGGCCGGCGTCGACCCCAAGCGCTCCGCCACCGTCCTGCGCGCCGCCCGCCTCGCCGCCCGCCTCGAACAGGCCGCCGCGATGCCCCCCGCGGACGCCTTCGCCCGCCTCACCGGCGTCCCCGGCATCGGCCCCTGGACCGCCGCCGAGACCCTCCAGCGCAGCAACGGCGACGCCGACGCGGTCTCCGTCGGCGACTTCCACCTCCCCAACACCGTCGGCTGGGCCCTGGCCGGCCGCCCCCGCAGCGACGACGCCCAGATGCTCGCCCTGCTGGAGCCCTACCGCCCCCACCGCCACCGCCTCTGCCGCCTCCTCCCCCTCACCGGCGCCCGCCCCCCGAAGTACGGCCCCCGCCTCACCCCCAACGACCACCGCCACCGCTAGCCCGCCGAGGGCCCCTGCACGAGGACCCCTGCACGAGGGCTCCTGCACGAGGGCCCCGTCAGGGGCCCGGGGAACGGCGGGTCCGAGCTGCTGACGGCCGGAGCCCACCGGAGCGTCCGTGCTGCTTCGGGCCAGGACAGCGACCCGAAGCAACCAAGGACCCCTGCACTCACCGCACCGTCAGGAACGCCTCCGCCTCCCTCGCCCGACGCTCCTTCGGCTCCTCCGCCGCCCGCCCCACCGCGACCGCCCCCATCGGTTCCCACCCCGCCGGGAGGCCGAGCGACTCGCGGACGGTGTCGCGGCAGAACATCGTCGAGGAGACCCACGCCGACCCGTACCCCTCCCCGGCGAGGGTGACCAGCAGGTTCTGCACGGCGGCGCCGATCGCCACCACGAACATCTCCCGCTCGGCCGCGGCCCGCCGCTCGTCGGGGTAGTCGTGCGACCCGTCCATGACCAGGCACGGCACGATCAAGTACGGCGCGCCGCGCAGCACTTCGCCGCGGGCGGTGCGCCGCGCGACGCGCTCCTCGCTCCAGCCGTCGAGCTCCCGCAGGTCCCGCCGCCAGGCGGCGAGCATCGCGTCCAGCAGTCCGGTCCTGGCCTCCGCCGATTCGAGCAGGACGAACCGCCAGGGGGTGGTGTGGTGCGGGGCGGGGGCGGTGACCGCGGCGGCGACCGCCCGTCGCACCGCGCCGCCGTCGACGGGTTCGTCGGTGAAGGCGCGCACCGTCCGCCGGAGGGTGACCGCCTCGCGGACGGCCTCGGAGGTGCCGAGGCGGAACATGTCCTGCCCGGCGGAGCGGACGAGTCGGCGGGCGCCCTCGCCGTCCTCCTCGGTGACCAGCCCGTCCAGGCCGCGGACGACCGCCACCGGGGTGCCGGTGGCCTTGCCCTTCACCAGGTCGGCGGCGGCGGCGAGTTCGTCGGCGGTGGCGGTGATCGTGAGCCGCAGTTCGTTGCCGTGGTTGTCGAAGCGCCCGCGGTGGTCCTCCAGGACGGGCAGCCCGGCGGCGCCGATCGCGACGTCGGTGAGGCCGCTGCGCCAGGGCCGCCCGAAGGTGTCGGTGATCAGCACGGCCAGCCGCCGCCCGGTCGACTCCCGCAGCCGGGAACGCAGTTGCCGAGCCGAGGCGTCGGGGTCGACCGGCAGCAGCAGGATCGTCCCGGGCGGGGTGTTGGACGCGTCGACCCCGGCCGCGGCCATCACCAGGCCGTTGCGGTTCTCGACGATCCGGGACCGGCCGCGGCGGGCGACCACCCGGACGGTCTCGGCGTCGATCGCGGCCTCCCGGTCGTCGGCGCGCACCAGCCGCCCCTCCGCCTTGGAGACCACCTTGGAGGTGACCACCACGACGTCGCCGTCCTCGAACTCGCCCGCCTTGGCGATCAGTTCGGCGAGGTCGTCCCCGGCCGCGACCTCCGGCAGGCCGCGCACCGGCAGCACCTGCACCCCGGCCCCCACCCCGTCGCTCACGCTCACACCCGCGCCCCCGCCCGCACCCGCGCCCGTGCCCCCGCTCACTTCGCGACCTCCGCGGCCAGCGCCAGCGCGGCGCGCGCCATCTCGGCGGTGGCCTCGACCGAGCTCATCAGCAGCGGGACGGCCCGGCAGGCGATCCCGGCCGCGGCCACCTCGTCGACCGCGGCGGCGTCCGAGGTGTCCACCAGCCAGCCGTCCAGCAGCCCACCGTCGCGGCGCGCGCCGTAGTGCCGGGCGACGGCCGCCGCGCTGGTCTCCACGCCGACGGCGGCCAGCACCTTGTCGGCCATGCCGCGCACCGGCGCGCCACCGACGATGGGGGAGAGGCCGACCACGGGGGCGCTCGCGGCGGCGACCGCCTCGCGGATGCCGGGGACGGCGAGGATGGTGCCGATCGAGACCACCGGGTTGGACGGCGGCAGCAGCACGAGGTCGGCCTCCGCGATCGCCTCCAGCACGCCGGGCGCGGGCTTCGCGCTCTCGGCGCCGACCGGGACGATCGCCTCGGCCGCGACGGCGGCGTGCAGCCGCACCCAGTACTCCTGGAAGTGCACCACCCGCGGCCCGTCCGCGTCGGTGATCCGGACGTGCGTCTCGACCCGGTCGTCGCTCATCGGCAGCAGTCGCACGCCGGGCTGCCAGCGGTCGCACAGCGCCTCGGTGACGGCGGACAGCGGGTACCCGGCGGCGAGCATCTGGGTGCGGACGATGTGGGTGGCGAAGTCCCGGTCGCCGAGCCCGAACCACTCGGGTCCGACCCCGTACGCCTTCATCTCCTCCTTGATGGACCAGGTCTCGTCGGTCCGGCCCCAGCCCTGTTCCTCGTGGATGCCGCCGCCGAGGGTGTACATCACGGTGTCCAGGTCGGGGCAGACCTTCAGGCCGTAGAGGTGGATGTCGTCCCCGGTGTTCCCGATCACGGTGATCCGGTCCTCGGGGGTGAGGGCCGCCCGCAGCCCGCGCAGGAACCTGGCTCCGCCGATCCCGCCCGCCAACGCAGTGATTCGCATGGCTTCATCCTGCCAGCGCGTCAGTGCACCCGGTGACGCTCCGGGTCCGCGGCGGCCGGGTCGGCGGCGGCCTTGCCCGCCGCGTCGCCCGCCGCGTCGCCCGCCGTGCTGCCCGTCGCGTCGCCCGCCGCGTTCGCCACCGCGGGCGCGGTGGCCGGGTACTGGTTCATCTCGACCAGGCCGGGTGTGTAGAGGTGGATCGAAACCGCGGGCTCCAGCGAGGCGTTGACCATCTCGTGCAGGTAACCCGTGGAGAACACCCGCAGCCCGCCGGGGGCGAGGGCGCGCGAGCCCTCGCCGCCCGCCGTCAGCGAGCGTTCGGTGAGTTCACCCCGGACGACGGTCATCACGCCGGAGGAGCGGCCGTGGTCGTGGAAGCCGCTGGACTGGCCGGGCAGCCAGCTGAGCAGCCACACCTCGTAGCCGGGGCCGGTCTCCAGCCGGGCGTACCAGCGGGTCAGCGCGTCGTAGCGGACCAGCGGCTCCCAGCGGTCGCGGTCGGCGGCGATCTCGCGCACCAGCTTGGCGTAGCCGCCGAGGGTGGTGGGGTGCGCGGGCAGGTCGGTGCGGGCCAGGTGCGGGAAGGCCAGCGGGTCGCCCGCGATGGAGACGTCGCTCAGGCCGTCGGTCCAGCGGGGGGCGTGACGGGGGGCGGGCAGCGCGGCTGGCAGGGAGCGCTTGCGGTCGCGGTTGCGCTTGCGGAGGCGGGGCATTCGCACGGTGACGTCCTCGGAGGATCGGCTGCGGAAGGGGATCAGCCGGTGCCGCGGGGACGTTCAGGGGGGACTGTCGCGCGGTCGGCCTCTGTTCCGGGGCGGCGCGCGGTGGGACGCGTGCGCCTAGATACAGCGGAGACAGCGGCGACAACACGAGGAGTTCGCGGCAGCGCCGAGGAGCGCCTGGCGGCGCCGGTCGGCGGAAGGGGCCGGGAACTCTGACATGCGGGCAAGCAGACCGCAACCGACCCTCCAGTGTCAAGGCGAGCTGACGGACATTCGGGTCACATCCGCTCCGAACCACCGGATGGGGTGATAAGCGCCCATTAAGGTTTCGAAGCGAAAATCTCCGGGAAGGGACGCCCTGAGATCGCCCCGGAGCGTTCGCTCGGGAGCGGTGGCGAGGCCTGATGGCCGGTCAGGGACCAGGCGCGATGTCCGGGTTGTCCGGATATGTACACTATTCGTAGTGGCTTGGTTCCGGGGAGTGAATCCTTGGCCCAATACCAGAGCTCGGCTTGACTAGGCCAGAGTGACGCAACTGTAATTTCTCTCGTGTCGTTCCGCCGCACCGGCAACGGCAACACCACGGGGACGCCAAGAGGGGCAGAGGAGGCGCGCCAGAATGAGCGAGCTCTTTGAGCTGTTGATCGGTGAGGGCATCGAGGAAGAAGAAGAGGAACTCGGCTGGCAGGAGCGCGCGTTGTGCGCCCAGACCGACCCGGAGTCCTTCTTCCCCGAGAAGGGCGGTTCCACCCGGGAGGCCAAGAAGGTCTGCCTGGCCTGCGAGGTCCGGGCCGAGTGCCTGGAGTACGCCCTCGCCAACGACGAGCGGTTCGGCATCTGGGGCGGCCTGTCCGAGCGCGAACGCCGCCGTCTCAAGAAGAGCGCGGTCTGAACCCTCCGCGCGCACCCGGACCGCAGCACCTGCGCACCCGGACCGCAGCACCCGGACCCGTGCCGGCGCCTCACCGAACAGGTGGGGCGCTTTCGCATTCCCGGAGCGCCCCCGCCCGCGCGGGAACGCCGGAGCCGCCGGACGCGATACCCGCTGCACCGTCTTTTCACACGCACCGGGGACGATCGCGCCACCCGGAGCCGTTAGTGTGGTGCGTCATCTGCCGTCAAACCCGAACCGGTGGTCCGCGCACCCGATGACTGTCTACAGCCACCAGAGCGGCTTCTCCGCTGCCAGGCCGCCCGCCTACCCGCGCCACTTGGTCACCGCGGTGATCGTCTCGCACGACGGCGCCCGCTGGCTGCCGCAGGCGCTCGCCGGGCTGCTCGGCCAGGACCGTCAGGTCCAGCGGATCCTCGCCGTGGACACCGGCTCCACCGACAACTCCCCCCAGCTGCTCGCCGACACCCTCGGCGACTGGCTCCCCGAGAGCGGCCCGCAGGTCCTCGGCCGCCGGGTCGGCTTCGGCCGCGCCGTCGGCGAAGCCGTCTTCAACAGCCCGCCGCTGCGCCCCGAGGACCTCTCCTACAGCCTCGACCCGTCCGGCTACGACCCGGTCACCGGCGGCTGGGACGACTTCGGCGACCCGCTCGCGGGCGAGGACGAACTCGGCCGCGGCGGACCGCGCGAGACCCAGCCGGTCGAGTGGCTCTGGCTGCTGCACGACGACTGCGAACCGCAGACCGACGCCCTGCGCCGCCTGCTGCAGGTCGCCGACTCCACCCCGACCGCCGCCGTGATCGGACCCAAGCTCCGCTCCTGGTACGACCGCAGGCAGCTCCTCGAGGTCGGCGTGACGATCGCCCGCTCCGGGCGGCGCTGGACCGGGCTCGACCGCCGCGAGCAGGACCAGGGCCAGCACGACCAGGTCCGCCCGGTGCTGGCAGTCTCCACCGCGGGCATGCTGGTGCGCCGCGACGTGTTCGAGGAACTCGGCGGCTTCGACAAGGCCCTGCCGCTGATGCGGGACGACACCGACTTCTGCTGGCGGGTCAACGCCGCGGGCCACCGCGTCGTGGTCGCCCCCGACGCCGTGCTCCGGCACGCCGAGGCCGCCAGCCGCGAACGCCGCACCATCGACTGCGCCCCCGCCCACCCGCACCGGGTCGACAAGGCCGGCGCCGTCTACACCCTGCTCGCCAACTCCAAGGGCCTGCTCTTCCCGTACGTCCTGCTGCGGCTGATCCTCGGCACGGTCCTGCGGGTGGTCGTCAACCTGGTCGGCAAGGACCCCCGGCAGGCGTACGACGAGGTGGCCGGCCTCGGCCACGAACTGCTGCGCCTGCCACGGCTGATGGCCTCCCGGGCCCGCCGCCGCCGGACCCGCTCGGTCGACTCGCTGGACGACCGGACGCTGTTCCCGGCCCCCGGCGCGACCGTCCGGCTCGCCGTCGAGAACGCGATCTCCTCGCTCGGCATCGGCGGCACCGACGACGCGGGCGCCGGTCGGCACGGCTCCGTCGAGTCCGGGCCCGGCGACGACGACACCGACGACCTGGTGGTCGAACAGTTCGCGCTGCTCAAGAAGTTGGTGCGGCGCCCGGCCCCGGTGCTGTTCGCCGCGCTGCTGCTGTTCGCGCTGGCCGCCTGCCGCAACCTGATCGGCTCCGGCTACCTGCAGGGCGGCGCCCTGCTGCCCGCCGCGGACGGCGCCGCCGGGCTGTGGAACATGTACGCCGCGCCCTGGCACGCCGTCGGCACCGGCTCCACCGCGACCTCCCCGCCCTACCTCGCCGTGCTCGCCGTCCTCTCCTGGGCGCTGTTCGACCACGCCGACCTCGCGCTGACCCTGATCGTGGTGCTCTCGGTGCCGCTCGCCGCGGTCAGCGCCTACCTGGTCTCCCGGCCGCTGATCGCCTCCAAGGCCGTCCGCGCCTGGGCCAGCGCCACCTACGCCCTGCTGCCCGCCGCCACCGGCGCGCTGGCCCAGGGCCGGATCGGCACCGCGGTGCTCGCCGTGCTGCTGCCCCCGCTGGCCCGCGCCGCCGCGATCACCGCCGGTCTCGGTATCCGCACCGAGACCGCCGCCAAGGGCGCCCGCCCCGGCTGGCGCTCCGCCTGGATGACCGTGCTGATGCTCACCGTCAGCACCGCCTTCGTCCCGCTCACCTGGGCCATCGCCGTGCCGCTCTGCCTGGCCGCGCTCGTCCACGCGGTGCTCCGCGGCGGCGCGTTCGGCTCCGGCGCGCAGGCCGTGCGGCTGCTCGGACTGCGCGTCGCGGTGATCCTCGGCGCGCCGGTGCTGGTGCTCGCGCCCTGGTCGCTGCAGGTCCTCGCGCACCCCTCCCGGCTGCTGCTGGAGGCGGGCCTCCCCGGCTTCAACGGCCCGGCCGCCGACCCGCTCGGCCTGGTCCTGGTCAACCCCGGCGGCGCGGGCACGCCCCCCGTCTGGCTGTCCGCGGGCGTGGTGCTCGCCGCGCTGGCCGCCCTGCTGCGCGCCGACCGCCGCCGCGCGGTGCTGGCCGCCTGGGGCGCCGCCGCCGCCGGACTGGTCTTCTCCGTCGTGGTGGCCGGCACCGCCGTCACCCCCGCCTCGGGCGGCGCCGAGACCCCCGCCTGGGCCGGTCCCGCCACCCTGCTGGCCGGTGTCGCGCTGCTGGCCGCCGCCGCGATCGGCGCCGACGGCGCCAACACCCGCGTCTCCGGCATCGCCTTCGGCTGGCGCCAGCCGGTCGCCGCCCTGGTGCTCGCCGCCGCCGTCCTCGCCCCGGTCGGCACCGCCGTCTGGTGGGCGCTCACCGGTGCCGACGGCCCGCTGCGGCGCGGCAGCGAGGCGCAGGTCCCGGCGTTCATCGCCGAGTCCGGGAACACCACCGACCGCTCCCGCACCCTGATCGTCACCGGCGACGCCCAGGGCGTCTCGGTCCGGTACGCGCTGGTGCGCGGCGCCGGCCTGACCACCGGCCAGGCCGAGGGCACCGTGGACGCCGCCGCCGACGGGCAACTGCCCCAGCTCACCGCCAAGTTGCTGGCCGGATCCGGCGGCGACCTGGCCCGCACCCTCGCCGGGTACGGCATCAGCTACGTCCAGGTGAAGGACCCGGTGATCGCCAAGGTCCGGGACGTGCTGGACACCACGCCCGGCATCGTCCGGCTCAGCCTCGACAACGGCACCGGCCTGTGGCAGATCACCGGCGTCCCCGGCACCCGGGCGCAGATCACCAGCCCCGGCACCGTCCCGGTGGTCGTCCCGGCCGGACAGCACGACATCTGGACCACCGTCCCGGCCGGACCGGCCGGCCGACAGCTCCGGCTCGCCGAGCAGGCCGACCCCGCCTGGCAGGCCACCCTGAACGGCAAGCCGCTCAAGGCCGTCACCGTGGACGGCTGGGCGCAGGGCTTCGCGCTGCCCGCCGAGGGCGGCCGGCTCGACGTCACCCGCGCCGGCAGCGTCGTCCGCACCGGCTGGGCCTGGGGACGGCTCGCGCTCGGCACCGTCGTCCTGGTCCTGGCGCTGCCCGGCCGCCGCAACACCAACGACGACGACATCCCCGAGGAGGTCGTCGCCGCCCAGGCGCTGGCCGCCCAGGTCCAGGCCCAGGCGCCCGTCCCCGGCAGCCGCCGGGCCCGCCGCCTCGCCGAACGCGGCGAGGGCGAGGACCCGCAGGCCGAGCCCGGCGTCTACGCCCCCGGCGTCCCGGCCCAGTCCGCGGCCGAACCCGAGCCCGCGCCCTACCAGGCCGGGCCCGAGACCTTCGCCGACCCGTACCAGGCCGACCCCTACCAGGCCGACCCGTACCAGCAGCAGGGCTACCGGACCGACGGCTACGGCTACGACCACACCCAGCAGCAGCCCGTCGGCGCGCCCTACCAGGGCGACGGCTACGACCAGTACGGCCAGCAGCAGGCGTACGGCTACGACGCCCAGCCCGCCCAGGGCTGGACCGACCCGTACGCGGCCGGCTACCCGCAGCAGGACGGGCAGCAGCAGCCCTGGCTGCCCGAACAGCAGCAGCCCACCACCTACTACGACCCCAACGACCCCTACGGCGGCGGCCACCCGCAGCAGCCCGGGACGGGGAGCTGACCCGCGATGAAGAAGCCCACCCTGAAGGCGCCCAAGCTCAAGGCCCCCAAGCTCAAGGTCCCCAAGCTCAGGGCACCCGACCTGAGCGGCGTGGCCGGCGGCAGCCGCACCGGTCAGTCCCTGCTGGCCGGCGTGGCCGTGCTCGGCCTGGTGTTCGGCGCGGCCGAGCTGCGCAGCCCGGCCACCACGGCCGCGGGCACCGGCGGCAGCCGCACCACCGCGCAGGTCGAGCGCACCGCGCTGGTCTGCCCGCCGCCGATGCAGGGCGTCACCGGCTCCACCAGCCTGACCCTGTTCAGCCCGGAGGGCGGCACCGGCGGCACCGGCACCGGCCTGATCGCCAACGCCAGCGCCGAGAACGTGATCGCCGCGCAGAACCCCGCGCAGCCCGCCGCCTCCGCCCCGGCGTCCGCCCCGGCCGCGCCGTCCGGCGCCCCGTCTGCCGCCGCCCCGTCCGGGCAGCCCTCCGCCGCCCCCGCCGTGGACGCCCTGCTCAACCTGGCCAAGCCCGGCGTCCCGGTGACCGGCCCCGCCAACAACAGCGACACCGCCCCCGGCACCTTCGCGACCGCCACCGGCAACCTCGCCCCCGGCTTCACCGCGACCCAGGTCACCGGCTCCGAGGCCGGCGGCGCCGCCCTCTCCGGCGCCGACTGCGTGCCCTCCGGCACCAGCTTCTGGTTCGCGGGCGCCAGCACCGGCCCCAACCGGATCGACTACGTCACCCTGGTCAACGCCGACACCCTGCCCGCCGTCGTCGACCTGAAGATGTACGGCGACAAGGGCCTGATCGACAACGAGCTCGCCACTGGCATCGCGGTCGCCCCCGGCCAGAGCCAGACGCTGCTGCTCAGCAGCCTCACCAAGGGCCCGGTCGACGACCTCGCCCTGCACGTCGTCACCCGCAGCGGCCGGATCGGCGCCGGGGTGCACGCCGTCGACAGCGGCAAGGGCACCGACTGGCTCGAACCCTCCGCTGACCCCGCCCCGAGCGTCACCGTCCCGGGCATCCCCGACGACGTCACCACCGCCCACCTGGTGGTCGCCACCGACTCCGCCGACGACGCCGACCTCAAGGTCCAACTCTCCGGCAAGAACGGCTGGTTCACCCCCGCGGGCAAGGAGACCATCCACGTCAAGGCGGGCATGACCGCCGTCCTCGACTTCCAGTTCGCCGCCGAGACCCGCGAGGGCGCGAGCGCGCTCCGGCTCACCCCCTCCAACGCGGAGCACCCCACCCCGATCGTGGCCGGCCTGCGGGTCGACCGCGAGAACAAGGGCAAGACCGAGGCGGCCTGGCTCTCCGGCGGCAGCCCGGTCGGCGCCCGCGCCACGATCGCCGACAACCGGGCCGGCCAGACCAAGCTGATGCTGACCGCCGTCGACACCGACGCCAAGGTCAAGGTCACCAGCTCGGCCGGCGCGAACGGCGGCACCCCCGCGAGCAAGGACGTCGACGTCCCGGCCGGCACCACCGTCTCCGTCGAGGGCATCGACCCGGCCGGCGCGAACGGCCCCTACGCGCTGACCGTGCAGACCGTCAGCGGCGGCCCGGTCCTGGCCACCCGCCAGCTCAGCGCCGTCACCAAGGACGTCCCGACCTTCACCACCCAGCGGTTCCGCGACGACCACGCCACCGTCCAGGTGCCCCGGGTCGCCGCGGACCCGGGCGTCGTCCTGGGCACGAGGTAGCGCCCGAGGGGGAGCGGGGCCCCCACGGGGCCCCGCTCCTCACTCCTCGCCGTAGCGCGGGTCGATCGCGTCCGGCGAGAGCCCCAGCAGCTCCGCGACCTGCTCGATCAGCACCTCGTGGACCAGCGCCGCCCGGTCCTCCTTGGCCTTCGCCCGGATCTCCACCGGCCGCCGGTACACCAGGATCCGGCTGCGCCGCCCCGCCGCGCCGGGCACCGCCCGGCCGAGCGGCACGGTGTCCGGCTCCGGTTCGCCCTTGGCGGGCAGCGGCACCTCCAGGACGGCGAACTCCACGTCCTCCAGTTGCGGCCAGCGCCGGACCAGCCGCTCCATCGACTCCCGGACGTAGTCGTCGAAGAGCTCGGAGCGGGTCAGCGAGATGGGCACCTGCGGCGGGGCCAGCGGCCCGCGCATGCCGCGGCCGTGCCGGTCGCGGTGCTTGCGGCGGCCGGGCCCGGGCGGGGACGAGGGTGTCGAGCTGTCCATAGCACTGTCGAGCGTAGTCCCTGGATGCCCGGAAGTGGACCACTCCAGCACGGCGCGTAACGGCGACGGGACACGCGAGCCGGGGGGCGGGTCTTCGCGGGCCGGTCCTACTTGCGGTACCGTCCACCCTCGTGAGCTCTGTACGTCGTTGTTCGCGGACCGCGTGCGGCCGGCCGGCCGTGGCGACGCTGACGTACGTCTACGCCGACTCCACCGCGGTGCTCGGCCCGCTGGCCACCTACGCCGAACCGCACTGCTACGACCTGTGCGCCGAGCACGCCGAGCGCCTCACCGCCCCCCGCGGCTGGGACGTGGTCCGCCTGGCGGGCGACAGCGGCCCGCTGCGCCGCAGCAGCGACGACCTGGAGGCCCTGGCCAACGCCGTCCGCGAGGCGGCCCGCCCGCAGGAGCGCACGCCGCGTCAGGGCCCGTCCCCCGAGGGCGAGTCCGGCCGCCGCGGCCACCTGCGGGTGCTGCGCTCCCCGGAGAGCTGAGCCCGCCCGGGCGAGGACGGCGCCTGGCGCCCACCCCGGCCGGGTACGCTGCCCCTCTGCGGCGCGCACCGGCAGGCCCGGCGCGTCCGCAGCACGTTGCAGCACACACACGGGAGCAATCTGGTGCGGGACCTCAAGCAGCTTGTGAAGGCGTACGACGTCCGGGGCGTCGTGCCGGACCAGTGGGACGAGTCGCTGGCGTACGCCTTCGGCGCTGCCTTCGTCGAGGTGGTCGGCGGCAGCGCGGTGGTCGTGGGCCACGACATGCGCCCCTCCTCGCCGTCGCTGTCCCGCGCCTTCGCCGAGGGCGCGGCCTCCCGCGGCGCCGACGTGGTGGAGATCGGGCTGTGCTCGACCGACCAGCTGTACTACGCCAGCGGCAGCCTGGACCTGCCCGGCGCGATGTTCACCGCCTCGCACAACCCGGCCCAGTACAACGGCATCAAGCTGTGCCGCGCGGGCGCCGCCCCGGTCGGCCAGGACACCGGCCTGTCCGACATCCGCGAGCTGGTCGAGTCCTGGCTCGACGAGGACGGCAAGGTGCACGTCCCGGCCGCCGAGGTCGCCGCCGTGGGCGCGCTGTCGGCCAAGGAGACCCTGGGCGGCTACGCCGACCACCTGCGCAAGCTGGTCGACCTGAGCGCGATCCGCCCGCTCAAGGTCGCGGTGGACGCGGGCAACGGCATGGGCGGCCACACCGTCCCCACCGTCTTCGACGGCCTGCCGCTGGAGGTCGTCCCGATGTACTTCGAGCTGGACGGCACCTTCCCCAACCACGAGGCCAACCCGCTGGACCCGGCCAACCTGGTCGACCTGCAGGCCAAGGTCCGCGAGGTGGGCGCCGACATCGGCCTGGCCTTCGACGGCGACGCCGACCGCTGCTTCGTGATCGACGAGAACGGCGACCCGGTCTCCCCGTCCGCGATCACCGCCCTGGTCGCCGAGCGCGAGATCGCCCGCGCCCGGGCGAACGGCGAGCAGAACCCGACGATCATCCACAACCTGATCACCTCGTGGACGGTGCCCGAGGTGGTCCGCGACCTCGGCGGCGTCCCGGTCCGCACCCGGGTCGGCCACTCCTTCATCAAGCAGGAGATGGCGAACACCGACGCGGTCTTCGGCGGCGAGCACTCCGCGCACTACTACTTCCGCGACTTCTGGCGCGCCGACACCGGCATGCTGGCCGCCCTGCACGTGCTGGCCGCGCTCGGCGGGCAGGACGGCCCGCTGTCCGCGCTGACCGCCAAGTACGAGCGGTACGCCGCCTCCGGCGAGATCAACTCCACCGTCGCCGACCAGGCCGCCGCCACCGAGAAGGTGCGCGCCGCCTACGCCGGCCTGGAGGGCGTCACCACCGACGAGCTGGACGGCCTCACCGTGGCCGGTCCGGACTGGTGGTTCAACCTGCGCGCCTCCAACACCGAGCCGCTGCTGCGCCTGAACGCCGAGGCCAAGGACCCGGCGAAGATGGCCGAACTGCGCGACGGCGTGCTGGCGATCGTCCGCGGCTGACCGCGCCCCCGTCAGCCCGCCGCTGACTTTTCGCGTGCCCCGGCCGGTAGGGTTGCCACCGGCCGGGGTACTGCTGTGTCACCGGCCTTCCGCACCCGCCGCCCGAGCCCCCGGAGTCCGAACGCCATGAGCCTGCCGTCCTTCCTGCTGGAGATCCTGGTCTGCCCGGAGTGCCGCTCCCCGCTCGACGAGGAGACCGAGGGCGAGGTGCACGAGCTGCGCTGCACCGGCGAGGGCTGCGGCCTGGTGTACCCGGTGCGCGACGGCATCCCGGTCCTGCTGGTGGACGAGGCCCGCCGCCCGTCCTGACCCCTGCCCCGCCAGCCGCTGGAGGACAGCCGCCATGTTCGACGACTCCCTGCTGGACGACCCGGCCGCCCTGCAGCGCGCCGACCGACGGCGCGAGCTGCTGGCCCTGGCCGGGGCCGGCGCCCGGATAAGGATCGCCCTGCGCCGGGCCGACGCGGCCGGCCTCCGGACGCTGAACCCCGACGGTCGGCCGCGCGCCGTGCTGGTCGCCGGGCACGGCGGCGTCCTGACCGCGGCCGCGGTGCTGGCGGCGCTGGCCGTCCCCAGCAGCCAGGTCTGGCCGCTGCCGCTCGCCGACGCCCGCCCCGGCGGCTTCGCCTTCACCGACGGCGGGACGTGGCAACTGCCCGGCTGGGCCGGTCCGTTGGACCTGATCGTGGTCGCCAGCGAGAACGGCCGCGAGGGCGGTCTGATCAACCTGGCCGAGCAGGCGTACGGCCGCGGCTGCGCGATCGCGGTGATCGCCCCCGAGGGCTCGGAGCTGTTCGAGGCGGCGCTCCAGGTGCGCGCCCTGCCGCTGCCGTTCGAACCGAGCGCGGTGGAGCCGGAGGGCGCCGACGCCGAACCCGACCTCCCGGCCGAGGACCCGGCCGCGCTGTGGGCCTTCCTGGCCCCGCTGCTGGCCCTGGCCGACCGGATCGGCGTCGCCCAGCTCGCCCCCGGCGCGCTGGAGGCCGCCGCCGACCGCCTCGACGAGATCGCGGTGCGCTGCCGCCCCGACGCCCAGGCGTACGACAACCCGGCGAAGTCCCTGGCGAGCCGGATCGCCGAGACCGTCCCGCTGCTGTGGTCCGAGGGCGCCCCGGCCGCCGCCGCGGGGGAGCGGTTCGCCGCCGCCCTCGCCGACCGGGCCGGACTGCCCGCGCTGGCCGCCCGGCTCCCGCAGGCGCTGACCGCGCACCGCGGCATGTTCGCCGGCCGGCTGGGCGCCGGGGGAGACCCCGACGACTTCTTCCGCGACCGGGTCGACGAGCCGGTGCCGCTGCAACTGCAGGTCCTGCTGCTGCGCCACACCCCCGGCGTGGCCGAACTGGAGCAGCCCGGCTGGCCGGTGGCCCGGGCCCGCCGCCTGGCCGCCGCGCACGAGGTGCGGGTCAGCGAGCACGCCTCCAGCCTGGAGGACCCGGTGCAGGCGCTGGCCGAGCTGATCGGCCTGACCGACTTCGCAGCGGTGTACCTGGGCCTGGCCACCCGCGGCTGACACGGTATCGTCCCCTCGTCAACAAAGGCCCGGCAAAGTCCCGGGCCCGCGCGGAGGGACGTACCGGGTTGAGCACCGAAGGCGGCACCAAGGCACTGGTCGCGGCACTGTCCGCGAACCTGGGCATCGCGGTCAGCAAGTTCGTGGCGTTCGCGTTCTCGGGGTCCTCCTCGATGCTCGCCGAGGGCGTCCACTCGATCGCGGACTCCGGCAACCAGGTGCTGCTCCTGGTCGGCGGCAAGCGCTCGCAGCGGGCCGCCACCGAGGAGCACCCGTTCGGCTACGGCCGCGAGCGGTACGTCTACGGCTTCCTGGTCTCGATCGTGCTGTTCAGCATCGGCGGCATGTTCGCGATCTACGAGGGCTACGAGAAGATCGCCCACCCGCACGAGCTGGAGAACTGGTACTGGCCGGTCGGCGTGCTGGTCTTCGCCATCCTGCTGGAGGGCTACTCCTTCCTCACCGCCTACCGGGAGGCGTCGAAGGACAAGGGCCAGCACGGCTGGCCCGCCTACATCCGCCGGGCCAAGGCCCCCGAGCTGCCGGTCGTGCTGCTGGAGGACACCGGCGCGCTGATCGGCCTGGTGCTGGCGCTGGGCGGCGTCGGCCTGACCGTCATCACCGGCGACGCGGTCTGGGACGGCATCGGCACCCTGTGCATCGGCGTGCTGCTGGTGGTCATCGCGCTGGTGCTGGCGCTGGAGACCAAGTCGCTGCTGATCGGCGAGTCCGCCGACGCCGAGGTGGTGGCGAGGATCCGCGAGGCGCTGGTCGACCACGACACCGTCACCTCGGTGATCCACATGCGCACCCTGCACGTCGGCCCCGAGGAACTGCTGGTCGCCGCCAAGATCGGGGTCAACGCGGAGGACAGCGCCGCGGTGGTCGCCGAGGCGATCGACCACGCCGAGGTGCGCGTCCGCAAGGCCGTGCCGATCGCCCGCGCGATCTACCTGGAGCCCGACGTCTACTCCGAGGAGAAGGCCCTCGCGGGCCCCGACGCCGACGCCACTCCGGGCGGACCGGGCCGGAACGCCCACTGAGCCGCGCCCGATCGGTGTAGATTCGTCAGCAGTGCCAAACGTCGCTGCTGATGGCGGTCGATCGGAGCGAGGCTCCGGTCGAGGGAGAGAGGTCCTCCGACGGATTGTGCCGCAGCAGAGGGTCGCTCCCGTGCGCCCTCTGCCGCTCAGCACACCCGCAACCAGGACCTTCCCACGAGGAGTTCGCATGTCGAACCAGCCCACCGGCGACTTCAAGGTCGCCGACCTCTCCCTGGCCCCGTTCGGTCGCAAGGAGATCCAGCTCGCCGAGCACGAGATGCCCGGCCTGATGTCGATCCGGGCCGAGTACGCCGCTTCCCGGCCGTTGGCCGGGGCCCGGATCACCGGCTCGCTGCACATGACCGTGCAGACCGCGGTGCTGATCGAGACCCTGGTCGCGCTGGGTGCCGAGGTCCGCTGGTGCTCCTGCAACATCTTCTCCACCCAGGACCACGCCGCCGCCGCCATCGCGGTCGGCCCGGAGGGCAGCCCGGAGGACCCGCGGGGCGTGCCGGTCTTCGCCTGGAAGGGCGAGACCCTGGAGGAGTACTGGTGGTGCACCGAGCAGGCGCTCACCTGGCCCG
>NZ_JBIAVO010000057.1:0-31298 GCF_042894345.1 Kitasatospora sp. NPDC001540 | reverse complement strand
CGACGAGATCGCCGAGGCCGGGGATGTCAACATATCTGGCGTTGACTTTTGGCACGCTGTTGAGTTCTCAAGGAACGGACGCTTCCTTCGACCGGACTTCCGACCGCATCTCCGGGCGCTTCGTTCTTTCGTGTTCCCAGCTTATCAGAGGTTTTCGCCACCGTTTCACCGGTGTTTCCTCGAACTCGCTTTCGTTCGCCCCTCTCGGCGCGACTCCGGAACTGTACGGGGACCGGCGGCCGCAAAGCAAATCCGCCCCCGCGCCGGGTGGCACGGGGGCGGAAGGTGACGCGGGGCGCCGGGCCGGGCGTCCGGAAGGTCAGTGGACCTCGGTGATCTCGGGGCCGCGCGAGAAGGGGTCGATCGAGCCGCCGGCGTACGGCGAGTCGGGCTCGGTGGGGGCGGCGGCGCCGTCGGCGACCATCTGGGCGTCCTCGGGGAGCTTGAGGACGATGGGGTCGCGGGGGGCCATGGGGGCCTCGCCGCGGACCACGACGGTCTGGCGGAAGACCTCCTCCAGGAGGCCCGCCATCTCGGGCTGGACGGCCGCCTGGCCGGAGATCACGCCGCGGAGGAACCAGCGGGGGCCGTCGCAGCCGACGAAGCGGACCAGCTGGGCGCCCTGCGTGCCGTTCGGGAGCGGGACGGGGACCTGGGCGCGGAGGTGCCAGCCGAGCGGGCCCTCCTCCTCCTCGACGGCGCCGCCCTGGCTGGTGATGCCGTTGGCGATCTCCTCGCGGACCTCGCCCCAGATGCCCTCCGACTTGGGGGCGGCGAACGCCTGGAGCTGGATGGCGCTGTTGCCCAGGACGAGGGTGGCGGCGACGATCGCGTCACCGGCGACCTCGACCCGCAGCTCCATGCCCTCGACACCGGGAATCAGCAGGCCTCCGAGGTCGACGCGGCCCTCTCCGGGCTTCTCCAGCTCGGAGATGTCCCACGGCCCGTCCGGGCGCGGGGCCGGCGGGAGGCCGACCCGGTCGGCCGGGTCCGGTTCGGTGTCGTTGTCGTTCTCGACGGAACCCTCGACGTCATCGGCCGTCTCGTCGGCGCTGATGGCGTCCTCGGCGAGCTGCTCGACAGCGTCCTCGCTCTTGCGACGACGGAACACGGTCACTGTCCTTCCCGGTCCAAGACCGAATCCAAGACCGAACGCGAATACCTGCTACCTGCTACCCATCGGACCGGCCGAAAACCGCTGCAATCGCACCGCTTCCACCCGCTCGTCGTGCTGCCCCGACGGAACCGAGGCCGCGGCGCATGCTAGACCGCGGCGTGCCCGCCGGTCGACCCGAACCCGCCTTCGGCGCGGACCGAACCCGGGAGTTCACCCACCTCGTGGAAGCGCGCCCTCTCGACCTGCTGGATGACCAGCTGGGCGATCCGGTCGCCCCGCTTGAAGCTGACGGGCTCCTTGGGGTCCAGGTTGACGACGATCACCTTGATCTCACCACGGTACCCGGCATCGACCGTCCCCGGGGCGTTCACCAGTGCAACTCCGCAGCGGGCGGCGAGTCCGGACCGCGGGTGCACGAACGCCGCGTAACCGTCCGGTAGCGCGATGGAGATGCCGGTGGGGAGCAGGGTCCGTTCGCCGGGGGCGAGTTCGGCGTCGACGGTGGTGCGCAGGTCGGCTCCGGCGTCGCCGGGGTGCTCGTAGGCGGGGAGCGGGATCTCCGGGTCGAGTCGGCGGATCAGGATGTCGACGGGCGGGCGGACGGGGTCGGTCACGGGTTCACCTCGAAGGCTCGGGCGCGCTTGATCTGGTCCGGGTCGTCCAGGACCTTCTGCACGTCCTCTGGACGACCGTGCGTGGTGAAGTGTTCCAGCTTCACCTGGACGAAGAGCGCCTGCGCCCGGATGGCGACCGGTCCGTCGGGTCCGTCGATGCGGCCCTCGGCGGCGCTGTAGACCTTGCGGCCGTGCACGCCCGTCACCCGGGCGTGGATGTGCAGCACGGAGTCGACGGGGACGGGGCGGACGAAGTCGGTCTCCAGGCGGCCGGTGACGGCGGGGGCGCCGAGCAGCCAGTTGAGCGTTCCGAGGGTCTCGTCCATGGCGCTGACCAGGACCCCGCCGTGGGCCAGGCCGGGGCCGCCCTGGTGGGCCTGCTTGACGGTGAACTGCGCGGTGACGTCGAGGTGTTCGCCCGCGACGGCGGTGAGCTGGAGTCCCTGGGGGTGCTGCGGTCCGCAGCCGAAGCACTCGTCGTAGTGGGAGCCGATAAGGGTGCCGGGCGCGGGCGCCAGCGGGGAGCGGTCGGGGAGGACGGCGTCCGCGGGCGGGGTGGTGGGGGTGGTGGGTCCGTTCACGGCGCCGACCCTACCTGCCGGTAGCTTCCCGGGACAGGTGCGGCGACCGGGCCCCGGGGGATCGGCCCGCCGTGTGGAGCGCCCACAATGGAGGGCATGTACGAGGAACGTCTCACCGTCCCGCGGTCCTGGTGGCTGCTGCCCGTGGCGCTCGGGCTCTCGCTCGCGCTGATCCTGCTCCGGTTCAGCGGGGTGGGCGCGCTGATCGGGCTGGTGGTGGGGGTAGCCGCGGGGGCCGCCGCGCTGAGCAGCTACGGCTCGGCGCGGATCCGGGTGGTGCAGGGCTCGCTGGTGGCCGGTCCGGCCCGGATCCCGCTGGGCGCGCTGGGGGCGGCCGAGGTGCTGAACCCGAAGGAGGCGGTGGCCTGGCGGTCGGTGAAGGCCGATCCGCGGGCCTTCATGCTGCTGCGCAGCTACGTGCCGACGGCGCTGAAGGTGGAGGTGACCGATCCGGCCGACCCGACCCCGTACCTGTACCTGTCGACCCGTTCCCCGCAGAAGCTGGCGGACGCGCTGGCCGGGGCCGCGGCCGGTGCGCGCGGTGCCGAGCGCAGCCGCTGAAAGCCACTGAGAGCGGCTGAAAGCTACGCGCAGCGGCCCCGACGGCCCGGGCACGACGAAAGGGACGGTCCCACCTGGTGGTGGGGCCGTCCCTTTCGGTTCGTCTGCGAGCCCTGCGGGGGCAGGAGCGCGGCTCGCGCTCTGCCGGGTGCGACCGCTCGGGGCGGTCGCTGCTGCTGCCTCCGGCCCCGCTACTCAGGGCCGGACGGGGCGGCGTACCGGGCCGGCGGAGGGGTGTCGCCCGCCCGGGCCAGTGCCGCTCCGTTTTCAGGCGCCGCAGTCCCGGCAGATCGGCTGGCCGTTCTTCTCGCTGTAGAGCTGGCTCCGGTGGTGCACCAGGAAGCAGCTCATGCAGGTGAACTCGTCGGCCTGGCGGGGCAGCACTCGGACCGAGAGCTCCTCGTTCGAGAGGTCGGCGCCCGGAAGCTCCAGCCCCTCGTTGGCGTCGTACTCGTCGACGTCCACGGAGCTGGACGCCTTCTCGTTCCGACGGGCCTTGAGTTCCTCGATGCTGTCCTCGTTGAGGTCGTCATCGGTCTTGCGTGGGGTGTCGTAGTCCGTTGCCATAGTTTTCGCTCTCCCCCTTTGGGTGTGTGCGGGTGTCTCCAGCGCACGTAACGCCTGGGGGGCCGGTCTTGTGCCCGACCCGAGGCCGAGATTGTGCCTTACTTCAAGCCCTGTTACTCAATCGACATCCGGACAGGGGCCCGTTGGGATGATCGAACGAGGTCCGAACACCATCCACCGTACGGGTGAAGAGGTTCGGACCGGAACTTTTCGATCATCACCCTGCGTGCCCGTTCGGGAACACCGGGGGTGGCAACTCGGGTGTCGCCCAAGGGTCTTGGCGATCGGGCGAGGGTGCGGCGACCGGCTCCGGCGATCACCGAGCGCGACCGTCTCGCCCGAACGAGTGATCACCCCATCGAGGGAGGCGGGGGCGCCTTCCGGACGGCTGTGACTTTCGTCACATCGGGCGCGGGGGCGGGCGTTTGCCGCCAAAGCGGGCCTTTCGGCACGGGCGCGCGCGGCCGAATTGTCCGCATGCCCACCGGTACGTCCGAGCGCCCCGGCCGCGCCTGTCGGCGGCCGGGGTCCGGGTCGGGGGTCGCGGGTTCGGGGGCGGGGCGTCAGCCCTTGGCGGCGGCCGCGGCGGCGCGGCGGGCGAGCAGCGCGGCCTGGCGCTCGTCGAAGCGGGTGGCCTGGGCGTCCAGACCGGCCAGGAAGGCCCCCAGCTCGTCCTGGGCGTGCTGGCCGACCGGGCCGAGGCCGGTGACCTCCATGACCTTCAGGTGGCGCAGCACGGGCTGCAGCACGTCGTCGTGGTGGATCCGCAGGTTGTAGATGCCGCCGATGGCGATCTGGGCGGCGGAGCGCTCGAAGCCGGGCATGCCGTGGCCGGGCATCCGGAAGTTGATCACCACGTCGGCGATGGCGCGCATGGCCTCGTCGGGGGCGAGCTCCAGGGCGGCCTTGAGCAGGTTCCGGTAGAAGACCATGTGCAGGTTCTCGTCGTTGGCGATCTTGGCCAGCAGCTGGTCGCAGAGCGGGTCGCCGGAGTGGTGGCCGGTGTTGCGGTGGGCGATCCGGGTGGCCAGCTCCTGGAAGGCGACGTAGGCGACGGACTGCAGCATGCTGTGCGCGTTGTCGGACTCGAAGCCCTCCGACATGTGCGCCATCCGGGCCCGCTCCAGCTCGACCGGGTCGACGGCGCGGGTGGCCAGCAGGTAGTCGCGGATCGCTATCCCGTGCCGACCCTCCTCGGCGGTCCAGCGGTGCACCCAGGCGCCCCAGGCGCCCTCGCGGCCGAACATGCTGGCGATCTCGTGGTGGTAGCTCGGGAGGTTGTCCTCGGTGAGCAGGTTGACCACCAGCGAGATCCGGCCCAGCGGGGTGACCTTGGACTGCTCCAGCGACCAGGCCTCGCCGCCGAGCACCCCGTCGAAGTCCCGCCCCTGGCTCCACGGCACGTACTCGTGGGGCATCCACTCCTTGGCCACCTTGAGGTGGCGGTTGAGCTCGGTCTCCACGACCTCTTCGAGCGCGAGGATCAGCCTGGTGTCGGTCCAGGCGGTCGTGGCGGTTCGCTGCACGGGGGCGATGGTCACGGCGTTGCTCCTGCGAGTGGGACGGGCTGACCTACGGCTGCGTAGGTTACGACACCGTAAGTTGTCGCGACCGCAAATGACAAGCCGCCCCTGTCCAGCGCTTATGTCGTTCCGACACGGCTGGGCGGGGGCGGCTGGGGGGAGTCCGGTGGGGCCGGAGCGCCTGGACGGGGCGCCTGCGGCCCCGGGGGCGGGCGGCGACTACGGGATGCGGACCTGCACCCGCAGGCCGCCTCCGGGGCGGGCAGTGGCCTCGATGGTGCCTCCGTGGGCGCGCACCACGGAGCGGACGATGGACAGGCCGAGCCCGACGCCCTTGTCGCTGCGGGTGCGGTCGGTGCTCCGGAGGCGGCGGAACGGCTCGAAGATGTGCTCCAGCTCGTAGCCGGGGACGATCGGGCCGGTGTTGCTGACCACCAGCTCCCCGCCCCCGCCGCGGACCGCCGAGGTGGTGATCTCCACCCAGCCGCCGGGGCTGTTGTAGCGGGTGCCGTTCTGCAGCAGGTTGAGCGCGATCCGCTCCAGCAGCACGCCGTTGCCCTGCGCGGGGGCGGGCGCGAGCTGGGCGCGCAGCTCGACCTCGCGGGTGGCGGCCTCGGCGCGGGTCTGCTCCATGGCGCGCTGGGCGACCTCGGCGAGGTCGACCGGGCGGCGGTCGGTGATCTCGTTCTCGCTGCGGGCGAGCAGCAGCAGGCCCTCGACCAGCTGCTCGCTGCGCTCGTTGGTGGCCAGCAGGGTCTTGCCGAGCTGCTGCAGGTCGGGCGAGGCCGCCGGGTCGGCGAGCTGGACCTCCAGCAGGGTGCGGTTGATCGCCAGCGGGGTGCGCAGCTCGTGCGAGGCGTTGGCGACGAAGCGGTGCTGGGAGTCGAAGGCGCGGTCCAGGCGCTCCAGCATCTCGTCGAAGGTGTCGGCGAGCTCCTTGAGCTCGTCGTCGGGGCCGTCCAGGTCGATCCGGCGGTGCAGGTCGCTGCCGGCCACCTCGCGGGCGGTGCGGGTGATCCGGCCGAGCGGGTGGAGCACCCGGCCGGCCATCGCGTAGCCGACCGCGAAGGCGATCACGGCCAGGAAGACCAGGGCGGTCAGGGCGCGGCGCAGCAGGGTGGACAGGGCCTGGTTGCTGTTGCCCTCCTGGAGGGCGGTCATCACCTGGTCCAGGGTCTTCTGGTCGCTGATCGTCTCGCCGTTGACGGTGATCGCGACGCCGCGGCCGAGGGTCAGGTGCGGCAGCTGGGCCTGGTCGAAGGCGGAGCGGACGAAGTAGTACATCAGCAGCAGCAGCACCACTCCGGCCATCAGGAACATCCCGCCGTAGAGCAGGGTGAGCCGGATCCGGATGGTGGGGCGCAGCGACAGCCAGGCGAACAGGCCGTCGCCGGGGTGGTAGGTGTCGTCCGAGCGGTCGCGGTCCGAGCGGCGCGGGGGGTGCGTCGGTCGCGGGGGCACCTGGTCCGGGCCCGGGGCGGGCGTGCCGGGGGCCCCGCCGGGGAGTGGCGGGGTGGTCATGGCCGGTAGTCCTCTCAGACGGTGGGTGTTTCGGGGGTGCGGGTTACACCCGGTAGCCGGAGCCGGGCACGGTGACGATCACCGGCGGGTCCCCGAGCTTGCGGCGCAGGGTCATCACGGTGACCCGGACCACGTTGGTGAACGGATCGGTGTGCTCGTCCCAGGCCTTCTCCAGCAGTTGCTCGGCGGAGACGACGGCGCCGCCGGCCCGCATCAGCACCTCCAGGACGGCGAACTCCTTGGGGGCGAGCTGGACGGGCTTGCCGTCCCGGATGACCTCGCGGCGGCCCGGGTCCAGGCTGATCCCGGCGCGTTCCAGCACCGGGGGCAGCGGGACGGTGGCGCGGCGGCCCAGCGCCCGTACACGGGCGACGAGTTCGCTGAAGGCGAACGGCTTGGGGAGGTAGTCGTCGGCGCCGATCTCCAGGCCCTCGACCCGGTCGCTGATGTCGCCGGAGGCGGTGAGCATGATCACCCGGGTGGCGAGGCCCTGCTCGACGACCCGGCGGCAGACGTCGTCGCCGTGGACGAGCGGAAGGTCCCGGTCGAGCACCACCACGTCGTAGTCGTTCACGGCGATCCGCTGCAGCGCGGCCTCCCCGTCGTAGACGACGTCGACCGCCATGGCCTCCCGGCGCAGGCCGGTGGCGACGGCTTCGGCGAGCAGCTGCTCGTCCTCGACGACGAGTACCCGCACGGTGGTTGTCCCTTCTGCTGGAGCGGCCCTGGCCGTGTGACCGCCCGCGCGGGCCGTGAGTGCCGGGCGCGGATCCGGGCAGGCGGATCCGACGGTGCCTCCATCCTGCCTGGTCGCGCGGTAAAGCAGTCGTAAGTCCGGTGCGCCGTCCGCGAAAACGGAGCGGGCGCCGCCTGTTTGGACTGTGACTCGGGCAACTTTTACGAGAGTTGGAGGTTTCCGTTGACCGGGGGTGGGGAGGACACCTGCACACCGTGATGCCGTCGCCCCGTGGCGCGTCACGGCCACCACCACCCGCCGAGTGCCCCATCCGCACCGGCTTCGGGACGAAAGCCACCGGGTCGCGGCTCCCACGCCGCCCGAGCGCCCGACCGGAACCTGCATCCGGTCCAGGGGGCTCGACCGGGGTTTGTCGGGTTCCGGGCCGGGGGGCTGCTCGGACCGTGCCCGTCCGACACAGCAAAGGGGGCCCGTATGGACGCCTTCACCGCCGGAATCCTTCAGCGGATCAAGAACGCCGAGCAGGATCTCCACCGCGCGATCGAGTCCGGGGACGAGTTCCTGGCCGAGGTCGAGCAGTCCGAGCTGGAGGACCTCCAGCGCCTCGCCACCGAACACGGCGTGGACCCGGTCCTCGGCACGCACCGCTCCGCCGCCTGACCGCTCCCGTCCCGAACGACGCACGAACGACGTACCGCGCGAGCCCCGGCCCGGTTCCCACCGGCCCGGGGCTCCGTGCTGTCCGCGGGCGGGGCCGGTCAGTCGTGCCAGGCGCCGAGCTCCTCCAGCCGGGCCTGCAGCGGCTCGAACACGCCGGGCGGGGCGGCGACCGTCAGCTCGCCGTCCGCGGGCAGGCCGGGGCGGGAGCCGGTGAGCGCGCCCGCCTCCGCGGCGATCAGCAGGCCCGCGGCGCGGTCCCAGGGAGCCAGGCCGCGCTCGTAGTAGCCGTCGAACCGGCCGGCCGCCAGGTCGCACAGGTCGACGGCGGCCGCGCCGCCGCGGCGCACGTCGCGCACCTCGCCCATCAGCGCGTGCAGCACCTCGGCCTGGTGCACCCGGCGCTCGCGCAGGTAGCCGAAGCCGGTGGCGACCAGCGCCCGCCCCCAGTCCGGGGCCGGGCGGACCGCCAGCGGGCGGCCGTCCAGCGTGGCGCCGCCGCCGCGCACGGCCTGGAACAGCTCGCCCCGGGCGGGCACGAAGACCACGCCCACGACCGCCTCGCCGTCCAGTTCGGCGGCCACGCTGACCGCCCAGGAGGGCAGCCCGTACAGGTAGTTGACGGTGCCGTCGAGCGGGTCGACGACCCAGCGCACCCCGCTGGTGCCGGGGCGGTCGGCGCCCTCCTCGCCGAGGTAGCCGTCGTCCGGGCGGCGGGCGGAGATCAGCTCCAGCACCAGCTTCTCGGAGGCCAGGTCCATCTCGGTCACCACGTCCACCGGGCTGCTCTTGGTGGCGGCCACCCCGAGGTCGGCGGGGCGGCCGTCGCGCAGCAGGGCGCCGGCCCGGGTGGCGGCCTCGACGGCGGTGGCGAGGAGTTCCTGCAGCAGGTCGTCGGTCACGGGTCTCGGTCTCCTCGGGTTCTCGGGGCTCAGGCTTCGGCGGCGGCGGGACGGGGGGCGCGCGGGTTGGGGCAGCAGGCGGCCGGGCACAGGTCGTGGCTGGGGCCGAGGGCGCCCAGCGCGCAGCGGGCGACCGGCTCGCCGCGCTGGGCGGCGGCGCGCTCCAGCACCAGCTCCCGGACGGCGGCGGCGAACCGCGGGTCGGCGCCGACGGTGGCGGCCCGGGCGACCGGCAGGCCGAGTTCGGCGGCTTTGGCCACCGCCTCGGTGTCCAGGTCGTACTTGACCTCCATGTGGTCGGAGACGAAGCCGATCGGCACCATCACCACGGCCTCGGCGCCGTCCGCGTGCTGCGCCTCCAGGTGGTCGCAGACGTCCGGCTCCAGCCAGGGGACGTGCGGGGCGCCGGAGCGGCTCTGGTAGACCAGCTGCCAGGGCCGGTCGGTGACGCCGGTGCGCCCGGCCACCGCGTCGGCGACCAGCCGGGCCACCTCCAGGTGCTGGGCGACGTAGGCGCCGCCGGGGGTGCCGCGGGCCGGGTCGTCGGGGGCGCCGGAGCTCTCGGCCATCGCGGTCGGGATGGAGTGCGTGGTGAACGCCAGCCGGGCCCGGTCGCGCACCCGCTCCGGCAGTCCGGCGAGCGCGGCCAGGGTGGCGTCGACCATCGGCTCGACGAAGCCGGGGTGGTTGTAGAAGTGCCGCAGCTTGTCGACGGTCAGCTCCGGGCGCCCCTCGGCGGCCAGCTCGGCCAGCGCGTCGGCCAGGTTCTCCCGGTACTGGCGGCAGCCCGAGTACCCGGCGTACGCGCTGGTGGCCAGCACCAGCACCCGGCGGTGGCCGTCGTCGGCGATCTCCCGGAGCGCGTCCACCAGGTACGGGGCCCAGTTCCGGTTGCCCCAGTACACCGGCAGGTCCAGGCCCGCGTCGGCGAAGTCCTTGCGCAGCGCGGCCAGCAGCTCGCGGTTCTGCCCGTTGATCGGGCTGACGCCGCCGAACAGGAAGTAGTGCTTGCCGACCTCGGTCAGCCGCTCCTTGGGGATGCCCCGCCCGCGGGTGACGTTCTCCAGGAAGGGCACCACGTCCTCGGGGCCCTCCGGCCCCCCGAAGGACAGCAGCAGCAGCGCGTCGTACGGCGCGGGATCGGTGGGGCTCGGGGTGCGCGTGTCGGACATGCTCCCGATCCTGCCACCCGGAGGGGGCCGTCCGGTGCACGGAGCGGCGGCGAGGTGGCGGCGGGGCGGGGCGGACGGCGCCCGGGATGTCCGCAAACAACCCGGATGCGGACGTTCACCCCCGCTTCGTAAGCTGTGTGCACCACGGTCGTGCATTACCGATGGTTGCGTCCGCCACCCATCAGACCCCCACCCGACCTCGACGGAGCCACCCCCCGTGCTGTCCAGCTACCGCCAGATCTTCGCCGCCCCCGGCTCCCTGGCCTTCTCCCTCACCGGGCTGGTCGCCCGGCTGCCGATCTCGATGACCGGGATCGGCATCGTCACGATGCTCGGCGAGATCAAGGACTCCTTCTGGCTCGGCGGGCTGCTCTCCGCCTTCCTGGCCGTCTCCGCCGCGGTCCTCGGCCCGCGGATCTCCCGCCTGGTCGACCGGCACGGCCAGCGCCGGGTGGCCCTCCCGGCCACCGCCGTCACCGTGCTCTCCGCCGCCGGGCTGCTGCTGGGCGCGCACTACGGCCTCCCCGACTGGACGCTGTTCGTCTTCGCCGCGGGCATGGGCACCATGCCGAGCACCGGCTCGATGGTCCGCGCCCGCTGGGCCCACCTCTACCGGGACGCGCCGCCCAAGCTGCACACCGCGTACTCCTTCGAGGCCGTCGCGGACGAGGTCTGCTTCATCGTCGGCCCGATCCTGGCCGCGACCCTGGCCACCTCGCTCTTCCCGGAGTCCGGCCTGCTGCTCGCCGGGGTCTTCCTGGTCGTCGGCGTCCTGCTGTTCACCGCCCAGCGCCGCACCGAGCCGCCCGCCCATCCGGTCGAGCACCGCGGCGGCGCCTCGGTGGTCCGCGACAAGGGCATCCAGACCCTGCTGCTGACCCTCGCCGCGGTCGGCGTGGTCTTCGGCTCGGTCGAGGTGGTCACCGTCGCCTTCGCCAAGGCCCAGGGCCACCCCGCCTCCTCCGGCTACGTGCTCGCCGTGTACGCCCTCGGCTCCTGTCTGGCCGGGGTGGTGTTCGGCGCGCTGAAGTTCACCGCCCCGCTGGACCGCCGCTTCCTGGTCGGCGTCGGCGTGATGGCCGTCGGGATGGCGCCGCTGGTGCTCGCCGCGCAGCTGCTGCACGGCACCGCGGCCCTGGTCGGCGTCGGCGCCGCGCTGTTCCTCTCCGGCCTGGCCATCTCCCCCACCCTGATCACGTCGATGGCCCTGGTCGAGCGGCTGGTCCCGGCCGCCCGGCTCACCGAGGGCATGACCTGGACCACCACCGGCCTCGCCCTCGGCGTCGCGGCCGGGTCCTCCGTCGCCGGGATCGTCGTCGACGCGGCGGGCAGCGCCAACGGCTACCTGGTCCCGGCCGCCGCGGCCGTCCTCGCCGCGGCCACCGCCTGGACCGGCCTGCCCCGGCTGCGCCGCCAGCTCGCGGCGGCGGACCGGCAGCCCGTCCCGGTGGCCTCCTGAACGATCCGGCCCCGGCCACCCATGGACCCGCGCGTTCGTTGTGACTACGCTCCCCGTACCCACCGGTAGAACCGGGAGGTAGGGCGCGCGGGCGGGAGGCTCCGGAGATGACCGAGGTGTGGCGGAACTGGGCGGGCAACCAGAGCGCGCGGCCCGCGCGGGTGGTGGCGCCGGGATCGGTCGAGGAGCTCTCGGCCGCGGTGGTCGCCGCCGGGGCGGCCGGGCTGCCGGTGAAGGCCGTGGGGGCGGGCCACTCGTTCACCGCGATAGCCGCCGCCGGGGACGCCGTGCTGGTGCGCCCCGACCACCTGACCGCGGTGCGGAGGCTCGACCGCGAGGCCGGGACGGTCACCGTCGAGTCCGGCCTGCCGCTGCACCGGCTGAACCGCCTGCTCGCGGCCGCGGGCCTCTCGCTGACGAACATGGGCGACATCGAGGTGCAGACGGTCGCGGGCGCGACCAGCACCGGCACCCACGGCACCGGCCGGGACTCCGGCTCGCTCGCCGCGCAGGTCCGGGAGGTCGAGATCGTCCTCGCCGACGGCTCGGTGCGCACCTGCTCGGCGACCGAGGACCCGGAGCTGTTCCAGGGCGCCCGGCTGGGCCTGGGCGCGCTGGGCGTGGTGAGCGCGCTGACCTTCGCGGTCGAGCCGATGTTCCTGCTGAGCGCGCACGAGAAGCCGATGGGCTTCGACGAGGTGCTGCACTCCTTCGACGACCTGGCGGCCGTCAACGAGCACTTCGAGTTCTACTGGTTCCCGCACACCGACCGCTGCTCGACCAAGCGCAACAACCGCAGCCAGGGCCCGGCCGAGCCGCTGCCGGGGTTCAAGGCCTGGCTGGACGACGACTTCCTCTCCAACACGGTCTGGGAGGGCGCCTGCCGGGTGGGCCGGGCCTTCCCCGGCGCGATCCCGACCATCGCCCAGGTCGCCAGCCGGGCCTGGTCCGAGCGCCGCTTCACCGACCAGGCGTACAAGGTCTACACCAGCCCGCGCAAGGTGCGCTTCGTCGAGATGGAGTACGCGGTGCCGCGCGAGGCGGCCACCGAGGTGCTGCGCGAGCTGAAGGCGATGGTGGAGCGCTCCGACTGGCGGATCAGCTTCCCGGTGGAGGTGCGGGTGGCCCCGGCCGACGACCTGTGGCTGTCCACCGCGAACGGGCGGGACAGCGCCTACATCGCCGTCCACCTGTACCGGGGCACCCGCGAACTCTCCTACTTCACCGAGGTGGAGAGGCTGATGACCGCCCACCAGGGGCGCCCGCACTGGGGCAAGCTGCACACCCGAGACGCCGAGTACCTCTCCTCCGTCTACCCGCACTTCGGCGACTTCACGGCGCTGCGCGACAAGGTCGACCCGGAGCGCCGGTTCGCCAACGCCTACCTGCGCCGGGTGCTGGGGGCCTGAGCGCCCGTCATCCGGTCGGCCCGGCCGCCCCCGGCGGCGCGTCCTGCCCGCCCGGGGCCTGCGCGGACGGCCCGGGCGAACCGGCCGAACCGCTCGGCGACGGCTGCGCGGACGCCCCCTCGGACGGCGGGGCCGAACCGCTCGGCGCCGGCGACGGGTCGGCCGAGGGCGCGGACGAGCCCGAGGGCGGGGACGAAGGCGTGGACGTGGCCGGGGGCGTGGCCGAGGGCAGGTCGGACGGCCCGGTGGACGGCGTGCCGTCCCGGTCCGTCGGCTGCCGGTCGCCGGACGGCCGCGAGGGGTTGAACGAGGTGCCGCTGCCGTCCTGCCCGGTGGTGATGTCGTGCAGCGGTTTCCCGGCCGCGAGTTCCACCGTGAGGATCGGCACCATGGCGAGCACGAACACCAGCCCGGAGACCGCCGCGTACGACTTCCACGTCCAGCGGCGTTTCGCGCGCAGCACCCGGGGGGCGTTCCACTCCCGGCTGATTCCGTTCGCCGGGGCGGGCGCCGGGCGCACGACCGGAGCGGATTCGGTGCCGCGTTCCACCGCGCTGCGCAGTTGTTCCCCGGTGCGTTTCAACAGGTGCTGGAAGAGCGCGCTCCCGACGGTCGCCCCCACCGAGACGACGGCCGCGCCGAGTATCGTTCCGTACACTCCGAGTTCCGAGGCGAGCACCGCACCGGCCACCGCCGCCAGGGCGCTCGCCGCCACCTGAGTGGCCGTCAGGTCCAGCCGTCTGCGTTCCGCCCGCTCCTCGGGCCCGGCCGGTCCGTGCGCGAACTGCTGGCTCCTCTGCGGCATCCCTGTCCCTCGGTAGGCGTGTCGGAATTTCGAACAAGTCTCTCCATCTTGCCCAAAGAAGGACACAAGGGTCGAAAATCCGGTTCTCCCCGGTCGATATATGTGAAGATGATCACCGTCCGTTGATCGTCGGCGGGTCATTGGGGTGCCCGGTCTTGAGATTCCGCTGATTCGCGGGAGACTTGAGCGGCGAGCCGCCCCTCGGGATGCCACGAATGGAGTACTGTTCGTGGAGCCTGAGCCTTCGGACTCGTTGTCGACGACCCGTCAGACAACTGGACCGGGCGCCCGGGTGCGATGTCGACCGTCGACGTGGCAAACAGGCAACCGTGCCACAGCGGCGCGCCCGGGTGAAAGCCCGACACGCCGGGTAACTCTGCAAGGTTGTGGCCACTCGCCAGCGGGCAGGCCACACTCAGTACGGGAGCAGCGACGCAGGTGACGTCGGCAGGCACCACCCGGGAGGTAACCGTGCCCGAACTGCGCGTCGTGGCCGTCAGCAACGACGGCACACGGCTGGTGCTCAAGGCTGCCGACAGCACGGAGTACACCCTGCCGATCGACGAGCGGCTGCGCGCCGCCGTCCGGGGTGACCGCCCGCGGCTCGGCCAGATCGAGATCGAGGTGGAGAGCCACCTCCGCCCCCGTGACATCCAGGCGCGGATACGAGCCGGTGCCTCCGCTGAGGAGGTCGCCCAGGCCGCCGGGATCTCGGTGGAACGCGTCCGCCGCTTCGAGGGCCCGGTGCTCGCCGAGCGCGCCTTCATGGCCGAACGCGCCCGCAAGACGGCGATCCGCCGCCACGGCGAGTCCACCGGCCCGCAGCTCGGCGAGGCCGTCGCCGAGCGCCTCGCACTGCGCGGCGCCGAGAAGGACACCGAGCGCTGGGACTCCTGGCGCCGCGACGACGGCACCTGGGAGGTCATCCTCGCGTACCGCGCCGAGGGCGAGCACCGGCGCGCCAGTTGGTCCTACGACCCGCCCCGGCGGCTGGTCCAGCCCAACGACGACGAGGCCCGCGCGCTGATCGGCGAGAACGTCGAGCGCGAGGAGGACTCGGTCTTCCCGTTCATCCCGCGGATCGCCCGGCTCCCGCACGACCGCCCGGCCCGCCCGATGATCGAGCGGCCCTCCGCCGACCGCATCATGCAGGTCCGCGAGGCCCGGGAGGCCGCCGCCTCCGCCGCCGCCGCGACCGCTGCCGCCCCCGAACGGGACTCCCTCACCAGCCTGCTGGACGTGGTCCCCTCCTACCGCGGCGACCTCACCCCGGTCGGCCCCAGCGTGGAGACCGCGGTCGCCGAGGAGGTCGTCGAGGAGACCGCGGCCCCCGCGGCGAGCGTCGGCGCGGGCTCCGCGTACGCGGACATCCTGATGCCGCGCTCCGTCGCCCCGCACCGCGACCGCCTGGTCGGCACCACCGACCGCCAGGCCGAAGCCGACGGCGTCCGCCCGGGGCGCCGGGCGACGGTGCCGAGCTGGGACGAGATCGTCTTCGGGTCGCGGCGCAAGAAGCCCGAGTAGCGCCCTCGCGGGCTGCGCCGTCAGGGGCTCGGGGAACTCTTCGGCAGACGAGCATGCACAACAGGGGCTCGGGGAACGGCGAGCCCGAGCTGCTGACGAGCCCCTTCAGGGGCTCGGGGAACGGCGAGTCCGAGCTGCTGACGGCCGGAGCCCATCGATGCGTCCGTGCTGCTTCGGGCCGTAGGAACAGAACCCGAAGCCACCGCACGCACCGGCAGTGAACCGTGAGCAGCCCCGAGCCCGCCGTTCCCCGGGCCCCTGATGGCGCGCCTCGCCGTTCTCCCCGGGCCCCTGACGGGGCGCCCCTACGCCACGGGGTTGGCCGGGTTGGCGGACCACTCGCTCCAGGAGCCCGGGTAGAGGGCGGCGCCCTCGTGGCCCGCGAGGGTCAGGGCGAGGAGCTGGTGGGCGGCCGTGACGCCGGAGCCGCAGTAGACGGCGGTGCGGGCCGGGTCGGTGACGTGCAGCGCGGCGAAGCGGGCCGCGAGCGCCGCCGGGGGCAGGAAGCGGCCGTCGGGGCCGAGGTTCTCGGTGGTGGGGGCGGAGGCGGCGCCGGGGATGTGGCCGGCCCGCGGGTCGACGGGTTCGGTCTCGCCGCGGTAGCGCTCGCCCGCCCGGGCGTCGAGGAGCAGGCCGGTGCGGGCGAGTTCGGCCGCACCGGCCGCGTCGACGGTGGGGAGGTGGCCGGGTTCGACCTTGAAGTCGCCCTCGCCGGGGGCCGGGACGTCGGTGGTGAGCGGGTGCCCGGCGGCGGTCCAGGCGGCGAGGCCGCCGTCGAGGACGCGGACGTCGCCGTGGCCGGCCCAGCGCAGCAGCCACCAGGCGCGGGCGGCGGAGAGCGCGGGCCCGGCGTCGTAGGCGACGACAGGGCGGTCCGCGGTGACGCCGGCCCGGCGCAGGGCGGTGGCGAGGCGGTCGGGGTCGGGCAGCGGGTGGCGGCCGGCCGGGCCGGGCGGGTCGGCGAGTTCGCGGTCGAGGTCGAGGTAGTGCGCGCCGGGCAGGTGGCCCTTCGCGTACTCCTCGGCGCCGGGCGGGCCGCCGAGCGCCCAGCGGATGTCGAGCAGGACGGGTGCGCGGTCGGTGCCGAGGGCGTCGGCGAGTTCGGCGACGCTGATCAGGGGCGAGGTCATGCCGTCATTGTGGCGTGCGGGGGCGGTGGTCGGGGCCGGGTCGGGAATCGCGTCACCCGGCGAAACGATCCGGCCGGGGAGGGGTCAGCCCTCGAACGGGAGGACGTCCGGGGAGAGGACGGCGGCCCGGGCGGTGGCGGCGGTGAGGCGGCGACGGTGGTGGCGGCGGCAGAGCACCTCGTAGCCGATCTCGTCCTCGTTGACGGCGACGTCCCCGACCACGACCTGCGCGCCCTCGACGACCATGACGCCGCCGACGGTGCGGGCGTTGTGGGTGGCGCGGGCGCCGCACCAGCAGAGCGCCTCGACCTGGAGGACCTCGACCCGGTCGGCGAGTTCGATCAGCCGCTGGGAGCCGGGGAAGAGCTTGGTGCGGAAGTCGGTGGTGATCCCGAAGGTGAACACGTCGATGCCCAACTCGTCGACGATACGCGCGAGTTGGTCGATCTGGGCGGCGGAGAAGAACTGCGCCTCGTCGCAGATCAGGTAGTCGACCCGGCCCCCGGCCGAGAGCAGGTGGACGACGTACGCCTGGAACTCGAAGTCGTCGCCGACCTCGACCGCGTCGGCCCGCAGGCCGAGTCGGCTGGAGATGGTGGCGGCGCCGGCCCGGTCGTGGCGGGTGAAGATGATGCCCTGGCGGCCGCGGGCGGCGTGGTTGTGGTCCATCTGGAGGGCGAGCGTCGACTTGCCGCAGTCCATCGTGCCCGAGAAGAACACCAGTTCAGCCATGGTGGGGCAGCAGCCTTTCGGGTGAGGGGGTCAACGGGCGGGCTCAGCCGCGGACTTCGAGCAGCGGGACGAGCTGTTCCACGGGGGTCATCGAGCCGTGCAGGCCGACCATCTGGGACTCGCCGGGCTCGCTGCGGGTGGCGACGATCGCGATGTCGTCGCGGGCGGCGGCGACCACGTCGCCGATCCGGGGCAGCACCCGCTCGTCCACCGAGGGGCCGAACCAGCCCGCGGCGACGGCCTGTTCGCGGGTGGCGACCCACATCTGCTCGCCGAGCACCTCGCTCCACACCGCGTGCACGTCGCCCGCCGCACCGGGGTGGGCGTAGACGTGGCGGGCCCGGCCCTCGCCGCCGAGCAGGGCGACGCCGGCCGAGAGCTCCCAGTCCTCGTCGAAGTCGATCCGGTTCTCCGGGGCGATGTCGATCATGCCGTGGTCGGCGGTGACGTACAGCGCGGAGCGCGGCGGGAGCTGCTCGGCGAGGCGGCGGGCCAGGCGGTCCACCGTGAAGAGGGTCAGTCGCCACTCGTCGGAGTCGACGCCGAAGCGGTGCCCGGCGGCGTCCAGCTCGCTGAGGTACGTGTAGACCAGGGCGCGGTCGTGCTCGGCCAGCCAGGCGGCGGCCCGGTCGATGCGCTCCTCGCCGGTGGTGCGGCCGAGGAAGGTGCCGCCGGAGAGCGCGACCTGGGTGAGCGGGGTGGAGGAGAACAGCGGGGAGGAGACCTGGGCGGTGGCCACCCCGGCCTGGTGGGCCCGCTCGAAGACGGTGGGGTAGGGCTGCCAGGCGTGCGGGTCGACCGGCGGGTTCCAGCGCAGCTGGTTCATCAGCCGCCCGCTGTCGGGGATCATCACCGTGTAGCCGGCCAGGCCGTGCTGCCCGGGCGGGAGGCCGGTGCCGACCGAGGCCAGCGAGGTGGCGGTGGTGGACGGGAACCCGGCGGTGATCGGGGTGCGCCCGGCGGTCAGCGAGTTGAGGAAGGGCGCCCAGTCGGGGTTGGCCCGGACCAGCTCCCAGCCGAGGCCGTCGACCAGGAAGACGCAGACCCGGTCGGCGGGCTCCAGCGGCAGCACGGGCCGGTAGCCGGGCACGCCGAGGCCCGCCGCGAGCGTGGGCAGCAGGTCGGAGAGCGAGGCGCAGCCGTAGCGCGGGGCGGGGGCGTCGGCCGGGTCGAGCGGGTCGTAGGGGTCCTCGTGGTGCATGCGGGTCAGCCGTTGGCCACGGTCGCCTCGGACAGCGCCCGGGCGAACACCAGCGCCTGGGCGACCGTCTCCGGCCCGTCCCCGGCCTCGCTGACCCGCAGCGACAGGTCGTCGGCGGTGGCGGAGCCGGTGTAGCCGTGGTCCGCCTCGCAGTTGGGGTCGGAGCAGCCGGCCGGCTCCAGGTCGAGGCGCTGGACGGCGCCCCAGCCGATGGTCAGGACGACCTCGCGCGGCGGGGTGCCGGGGGTGTACGTCTCGGGGTTGGCGACCATGCGGCTGACCACCACGGAGGTGATCCGGTCCAGCCGGACCGTCTCGGTGGAGGTGGTGGCGTACGGGACGGGGGTGGCCGCGTCGCCGTTCTGCTCGTCGGTGTGGCTGACCACGAAGCGGGACGGGGTGAGCACCAGCACGGTGACGTGCCGGCGGACCTCGTTGGCGTCGAAGGTGGTCTCCTGGTGCACCAGGTACGAGGTGATCGGCTCGGGGCCCACCGCGGACTCCACCGCCTCGGAGACCAGCGCCGGGTAGTAGCCGCTGCGCTCGATCGCGGACCGCAGGTCCTGCGTGGTGGTACCGGTCTTCGCCATATCTCCATCCTGGCATGTCCCGCCGCTGCGGCGGGTGGCACTGCGCCGGGTCTCCCGGCCCGCACCGCGCCGGGGGCCGCCCGGTCCTGCCGAGCGGGCAACCACGCAAGGTTACAGCGTGCTCATGGCGCGCGGTCCCAGATCGGTGCGGACCGGCAGCGGGGCGATCCGGACCCGGGCGCCGAGCACGGCCAGGCCGTGCGGGGCGACCACGACGGGCTCCAGGTCGACCGAGGCGACCTCGGGCAGGTCGTCGACGAGGCGGGAGACCCGCAGCAGCAGCACCTCCAGCGCGTCGGTGTCCACCGCCTCGGCGCCGCGCCAGCCGAACAGCAGCGGGGCGGCCCGCACCTCGCGGATCAGCTCGGCCACGTCCCGGTCGGTGGCCGGGACGAGGCGGTGGGCGACGTCGCCGAGCAGTTCGGCGGGGGCGCCGGAGAGGCCGAAGGACAGGATGGTGCCGACGGCCGGGTCGACGGCGGCGCCGATCACGGTGTCCACGCCGCGCGGGGCCAGCCGCTGCACCACCAGTTCGGCCTGGGCGGCGCCGCCGAGCAGGGCGTCGAGCTCGTGGTGGGCGCGGCGCAGCTCGGCCTCGCCGGTCAGGTCGAGCCGGACGCTGCCCAGGTCGGGGCGGTGCCGCAGGTGCTCGGCGGTGGCCTTCAGGGCGACGGGGTAGCCGAGGGTGGCGGCGGCCTTGACGGCGCTCGCCTCGTCGGGGGCGGGCAGCGTCGGGCTGACCGGGATGCCGTAGTGGCCGAGCAGTTCGGCGGCCTCGGCGTCGGGCAGGGTGACCCGGGCGCCGCCCGCCTGCAGCCGGGCGGCGACCGCCTCCCGGCTGGTCAGGGCGCGCTCGACCAGGGCGCGGGCGGCGTGCTCGTCGACGCCGTCCAGTTCGGGGACCCGGGCGGTCTCCTCGGCCTCGGCGCTGCGGCGGCGCCACTTCGCGTAGCGGACGGCGTCGGCCAGCGCGTGCACGGCGCGTTCGGGGGCGGGGTAGGCGGGCACTCCCCCGGCCCGCAGCCGGGCGACCAGGGCGGGCAGCGCGAGGTGGGCCAGCAGCAGCGGTTTGCCGAGTTCCCGGCCGCGGGCGGCGGCGTCCATCAGGGCCCGGGCGATCTCGGGGTCGTCCTCGACGGGTTCGGGGGCCGCCCCGGGGCCGCGCACGCCGATCGGCGGGATGGCGACGGCGATCACGGCGTCGGTGCCGGGGTCGGTGAGCGCGGTGTCCAGGGCGACCCGGAAGTTCTCGCCGCTCGCGCCGGTGGTCAGGTCGACGGGGGTGCGGGGGCGCAGCCCGGCGCTCAGGCAGGTGTCGTAGGTGAGCAGGCCGAGCGAGTCGGAGTTGCCGACGATCGCGATCCGGCCGCCCCGCGGCAGCGGTTGCCCGGCGAGGAGTTCGCCGGTGTCGAAGAGCTCGGTGATGGTGTCCACCCGGATCACCCCGGCCTGCTGGAACAGGGCGTCCACGGTGGCGTCGCGCAGCCGGGTGGCGGCGGGCTGGACGGCGTGGCCGGGCGGCAGGCTGCCGGTGTGCCGGGCGCCCTTGAGCACCACCACGGGCTTGGCGGCGGCCAGTCGGCGGGCGATCCGGGTGAACTTGCGCGGGTTGCCGAAGGATTCGAGGTACAGCAGCACCACCTCGGTGGCGGCGTCCTCCTCCCAGTACTGGAGCAGGTCGTTGCCGGAGACGTCGGCCCGGTTGCCGACCGAGGCGAACGAGGAGATGCCGGTGCCGCGCCGGTGCGCGGCCTCCAGCAGGGCCACGCCGATCGCCCCGGACTGGCAGAACACGCCGAACGGGCCGCGCTCGGGCAGGGCGGGGGCCAGCGAGGCGTTCAGCCGGTGCCCGGGGTCGGTGTTGAGCAGGCCGAACGCGTTCGGGCCGATCACCCGCATCCCGGCCGCCCGGGCCTGCCGCACCAGCGCGCGCTGCTTGTCCCGCCCGTCCGGCCCGGTCTCGGCGTACCCGGCGCTCACCACCACCAGGCCCTGCACGCCGTGCACCCCGCACTCGGCGACCGCGCCCGGGACGGACGGCTCGGGCACCGCGATCACCGCGAGGTCCACCGGCCCGGGGACGTCCAGCACCGAGCGGTGGGTGGGCACGCCCTCCAGTTCGGTGCCCGGCTCGGCGCCCCGGTTCACCGCGTACACCGGCCCGTCGAAGCCCGCCCGGGCGGCGCGCAGCAGCGCCCGGCCGACCGACTGCGGGTTGCGCGAGACGCCGACCACGGCGATCGAGCGGGGGGTCAGCAGGCGCTGCACGGAGCGGGCCTCGGCGCGGTGCTCGCGGGCGCGCATCACGGCGAGCGAGGCGGCGGTCGGTTCCAGGTCGAACTCCAGGTGCACCACGCCGTCGGCGAAGCTGCGCCGCTGGGTGTACCCGGCGTCGGTGAAGACCTTCACCATCTTCCGGTTCTCCGGCAGCACCTCGGCGGTGAACCGGCGGATGCCGCGCTCCTGCGCCACCGCCGCGATGTGCTCCAGCAGCGCGGAGGCGATGCCCCGGCCCTGGTGCGCGTCCTGCACCAGGAAGGCGACCTCGGCGTCGGTGCCGGTGGTGGAGGGCATCCCGTCCTTGTCGGTGCGGTCGTAGCGGACGGTCGCGACGAACCTGTCCCGCACCACCAGCGCCAGGCCGACCCGGTTGACGTAGTCGTGGTGCGTGAAGCGGCGGACGTCCTTGTCGGACAGGCGCGGGTACGGGGCGAAGAAGCGGAAGTACTTGGACTGGTCCGAGACCTGCTCGTAGAACTCCACCAGCCGCTCGGCGTCGTCCGGGGTGATCGGCCGGATCCGGGCCGTCCCGCCGTCGCGCAGCAGGACGTCCGCCTCCCAGTGCTGCGGGTACCCGTTGTCCGGCTGCGCGCGCTCGTGCTCCACGCCCGCCAGCGTAGTCGTCGGCGAGCCTGGTGGCGCCAGGCGTGCCGGGCGCGGCAGGCTGGGTCCGGCCGCCTGGCGCCGCCGGGCCCGTGGCGTCCGGTCGTGCAACACTGGTCTAGACAACCCTGCACCACCCTGCACCACGTGAAAGGCACCTCTCATGGCTGAGCGCCGCGTCACCATCGGTTGGGCCGAGGGCCTGCACGCCCGTCCCGCCTCCGTCTTCGTCAAGGCCGTCACCTCCACCGGCGTCCCGATGACCATCGCCAAGGAGGGCGGGGACCCGGTCAACGCCGGCTCCATGCTCGGCCTGCTCGCCCTCGGTGCGGCCGGTGGCGACACCGTCGTCCTCGCCTCCGACGCGGAGGGCGCCGAGGCGGCGCTCGACCGGGTCGCCAAGCTGGTCCAGGAGGGCCTGGACGAGCTGCCCGCCGCGTAGGGCGGGGCGGGTCCGGGGAGCGGCGGGGCCGGGGCTGCTCACGGTTCACCGCCGGTGCGTGCCATCGGCTTCGGGTTCTGTTCCTGCGGCCCGAAGCAGCACGGACCTCCGACGGGCTCCGGCCGCCAGCAGCACGGACTCGCCGTTCTCCGAGCCCCTGACGTTCCCGCTCAGCCGCCCGCGAGCGCCCACCCCGCCGCCTCCCGGCGGGCCCCCGGCAGCAGCAGGGGGACGGCGAGCAGCAGTGCCGCGCCCGCGAGGTAGGGGGCCCGGGTGCCCCACTGGTGGGCGAGCAGCCCGGCGAGGGCGGCGCCGGTCGCACCCGCGGCGCCGAAGACGAGCTGGTAGGCCATCGAGACCCGGCCCAGCAGGCGGGACGGGATCTGGGCCTGGCGGAGGGTCACCCCGCCGATGGCCCAGGCGAAGTCGGTGACGCCGTAGCCCGCGACGGCGAGGGCGGCGACCGCGGGGGTCGGGGCCAGTGCCAGCAGGAGCGCGCAGCCGGCCGAGCCGAGGACGCCGGTGACCATGGTGGTGCGGGCGCCCCAGCGGTGCAGCAGCCGCGGGGTGATCGTGCTGCCGAGCAGACCGCCGACGGCGAACGCGGCGACCAGCAGGGCGAATCCGGTCGGGCCGAGGTGCTGGGTCCGGCGCGCGTAGAGGACCAGGACGGCGATCAGCCCGGAGGCGACCGCCCCGGTGAGGCCGCGGGCGAGGCAGAGCCGGAACAGGACGGGGCGGCCGCGCAGCCAGCGCAGCGCTTCGGCGACCTGGCGCCCCAGCGGGGCCCGGGCGGGGAGCGGCGGCGCTCCGCCGGGGCGGAAGTCGCCGCGCAGCAGGAGCACCAGGGCGGCCGCGACGGCGAAGGAGAGGCTGTCGACGGCGAGCGGGAGGACCGCGGCCAGCCCGAACAGGACGGCGCCGAGCGGGGTGCCGAGCAGGGTGTCGGCGATCAGGGCTCCGGCCTGCAGGCGGGAGTTGGCCCGGGCACGCCCGGCGGGCGGGACGAGGGTGGGGACCATGCCGGACCAGCCCGCGCCGTAGACGACGTCCCCCGCGCCCAGCAGCAGCGAGGCCAGCACCAGCCAGCCGATCCGGGCGGCGTGCGCGGCCACCGCGACGGCCAGGGCGCCGACCACGAGGGTGCGGGCGACGTCCGACCAGAGGAGCATCCGGCGGCGGTCGACCCGGTCGGCCCAGGCCCCGGCGGGGAGGGCGAGCAGCAGCGGGGGCAGCTGTCCGGCCAGCGCGACCAGGGCGACCAGCCGCGCGTCGTCGGTGAGTCCGACGGCGAGCAGCGGGAGGGCGACGAAGCGCATGCCGTCGCCGAGGCTGGATATGGTGACGGACGCCCAGAGGGTGGGGAAGCCGCGCGAGAACATGAACGAAAATATCGTTCACGTTTTACGAGGGAGTCAAGGGGCCCGCCCGCCCGGCACCGTACGAGGAGAGTGAACCCGCCGTGTCCCCCCTGGTCCGCGAGCCGCAGCAGCAGCGCAGCCGCGAGAAGTTCGCCCGCATCCTGTCCACCACGGCCCGGCTGCTGGCGACCGTGCCGCTCGACCAGCTCAGCACCAAGCAGATCGCGGCCGAGGCCGGGATGTCCGTCGGGGCGCTGTACCGGTTCTTCCCGGACAAGGAGGCGGTGTTCGAAACGCTGGAACGCAGCTGGATGGAGGGCGACCTGCGGCTGCTGGCGGAGGTCACCGAACCGGCGGCGGTGGCCGCCTGCGAGACCTCCGAGCACTTCCTGGCCCGGGTGGTCGAGGCGTACGCGGACCGGTTCCGGACGCTGCCCGGCTACCGGCAGGTGTGGTTCCACGTGCCGACGCCCCCCTCGCTGGTGGACGAGGTGAACGCGGCGGACCGGCGGATCGCCGCGCGGGTGCACGAGGTGCTGGTGGCCTCGTTCGGGCTGGCCGACACCGCCGAGACCAGGCGCCGGGCGGACCTGGCCGTCGCCGTGGTCGTCCGGATGCTCGGCATGGCGTTCCGCGAGGACCCGGAGGGCGACCCGGAGATCCTCGCGGACGCGGCGCTGATGATGGATCGCTACGTCTTCGCCCCGGCCCGCTCCACCACCGCCTCCGACTGACCCCCGCCGTCAGCCCTTCACGCAGATCACCTGCTTGAGGTGCGCGACGACCTCGACCAGGTCCCGCTGCTGGGCCATGACCTTCTCGATCGGCTTGTACGCACCGGGGATCTCGTCCACCACCCCGGAGTCCTTGCGGCACTCGACGCCCGCCGTCTGCGCCACCAGGTCCGCCGTGGTGAAGCGCTTCTTGGCGGCGTTGCGGCTCATCTTCCGGCCCGCGCCGTGCGAGGCGGAGTTGAACGAGGCGGCGTTCCCCAGGCCCTTCACGATGTACGAGCCGGTGCCCATCGAGCCCGGGATGATGCCGTACTCGCCGGAGCCGGCCCGGATCGCGCCCTTGCGGGTGACGAGCAGGTCGACGCCGTCGTAGCGCTCCTCGGCCACGTAGTTGTGGTGGCAGGAGATCATCTCGCCGAACGAGGCCCCGGCCCGCGGCAGTTCGCGGCGGACCGCGTCCTGGAACAGGGCCATCATCAGCGCCCGGTTGTGCTTGGCGTACTCCTGCGCCCAGAACAGGTCGGAGCGGTAGGCGTCCATCTCCGGGGTGCGGGCCAGAAAGACCGCCAGGTCGCGGTCGATCAGGCCCTGGTTGTGCGGCAGGGCCCGGGCGATCGACATGTGGTGCTCGGCGAGCTCCTTGCCGATGTTGCGCGAACCGGAGTGCAGCATCAGCCAGACCGCGCCGTCGTCGTCCAGGCAGAGCTCGATGAAGTGGTTGCCGCCGCCGAGCGTCGCCATCTGCCGGGCGGCCCGCTCGCGCCGCCAGTGCACCTCGGGGGCGATGCCGTCGAAGCGCTGCCAGAAGTCGTCCCAGCCCGCGGTGGACCGGCCCGGCAGCTTGCCCGGGTCGACCGGGTCGGCGTGCAGGCCGAGACCGACCGGGATGGCCTGCTCGATCCGGCTGCGCAGGCGCGACAGGTCGTCCGGGAGGTCCTTCGCGGTGAGCGAGGACTTCACGGCCGTCATCCCGCAGCCGATGTCGACGCCGACCGCGGCCGGGCAGACCGCGCCCTTCATCGCGATGACGGAGCCGACCGTCGCGCCCTTGCCCAGGTGGACGTCCGGCATCACGGCGAGGCCGTGCAGCCAGGGCAGCGTGCTGATGTTGCGCAGCTGCTGCATGGCCTGGCCCTCGACGGCGGCCGGGTCGGTCCACATCCGGATCGGGACGCGGACGCCGGGTACCTCGGTGTACGACATGGGTGTTCGACCTCCTGGGTCGGATGGGTTCATGGTGCCGCACGAAGACGCCCGGTGCGGCGGCGGGGAAGATCAGGGGGCGGCGGGCCCGGTGGGCGGGACCGCGGCGGGGCGGACGGACGCCGCGCGAGGACTGCTCAGGCAGTGCGGGGCGAACAACGGAAGGGCAGCCTCGGGGAGCGTCGTCGTGGCTCGACCCGCATGGTGACCGCCTCCTTCCGCGCTGTGTCCGACCGCGCGGCCGTCGCCCGGTCGGGGATATCTACCCACGCCGCCGCGAGGGCGCGCAAGGCATTAAAACGCCGAGGGTCCGGCGGGGCTGACGCCCCGTCGGACCCTCGCACGCGGAACGCGCACCGGAGCGGTCAGGCGATGACCGTGACGTCCCCGATGCCCAGCGCCTTGACCGGCTCGGCGATCACCGAGGCGTCGCCGACCAGCACGGTGACCAGCCGGTCCGGCGGGAACGCGGCGACCACGGCGCGGGTGGCGGCCGCGGTGTCGAGCTCGGCCAGCCTCCGGTAGAAGTCCGCCTGGTAGGTGTCGGGCAGGTACTGCTCGACCTGGTCCGCCAGGGTCGCGGCGACCGAACCGGCCGTCTCGAACTTCAGCGGGGCCACGCCGACCAGGAACTGCACGGCCTCCTCCCGCTCGGCGTCGGTCAGGCCCTCGGCGGCCAGCGTGCGCAGGATGGTCCAGGTGTCCTGCAGCGCGGGCGCGGTCGATCCGGTGTCCACCGAACCGCTGATCGCCAGCAGCCCGCGGCCGGAGCCGTCGGCGGCCGAGCGCAGCGCCTGGGCGAACGCCCGCACGCCGTAGGTGTAGCCCTTCTCCTCGCGCAGGACGCGGTCCAGCCGGGAGGTGAGGGTGCCGCCGAGGCAGTAGGTGCCGAGCACCTGCGCGGCCCACTCCGGGTCGTGCCGGTCCGGGCCGATCCGGCCGATCAGCAGCTGGGTCTGGACCGAGCCGGGCCGGTCGACGATGACCACCCGGCCGGCGTCGTCCGCGGTCACCGGGGCGTGCACGGCCGGCTCCCGGGTCTCGGCGGTCCACCGGCCCAGGGTGGACTCCAGCAGCGCCGCCAGGTCCGTCCCGGTGAGGTCGCCGACCACCACGGCGGTGGCGGTGGACGGACGCAGGTGCGCCGCGTAGAACGCCTGCACCGCCGCCCGGTCGATCCGCTTGACGCTCTCGGCGGAGCCCGCCCGCGGCCGCGACAGCCGGTCGGCGGCCGGGAACAGCTCGGCGTACAGCGCCTTGGCGGCGCGCCGGCCCGGGTTGGCCTGCTCGTGGACGATCTCGTCGAGGCGGTTGGCGACCAGCCGCTCGATCTCGTCCGCGGGCAGCGCGGGGGCGCGCAGCGCGTCGCCGAGCAGGGTCAGGCCGCGCTCCAGGCGGGAGGCCGGGACCTCCAGCGAGACCCGGATCGCCGGGTGGTCGGCGTGGGCGTCCAGGGTGGCTCCGGCCCGCTCCAGCTCACCGGCGAACTCCTCGGCGCTGAGCGTGTCGGTGCCCTCGGACAGCGCCCGGGCCAGGATCGAGGCGACGCCGTCCAGTCCCTCGGGCTCGGCGGCCAGCGGCGCGTCCAGCACCACGTCCACGGCGACCAGCTGCTGGCCGGGGCGGTGGCAGTGCAGCACCGTCAGCCCGTTGGCCAGGGTGAGCCGCTCGGGCGCCGGGAACGCCCACGGGGCGGGGGTGCCGGGCCGGGGCTGCGGGTGGAACTCCATCGCGGGGGTGTAGTCGCTCACGCCGCCGCCTCCTCGTCGCTGTCGTTGCTGTCATCGTCACCGGTCGGCTCGTACACCAGCACGGCCCGGTTGTCGGGGCGCAGCCGCGCGGCGGCCACCGCCCGGACCTCCTCGGCGGTGACGTCGAGGACCTTCGGCAGCGCGCTGTTCACCAGCTTCGGGTCGCCGAACAGGACGGCGTAGCGGCAGAGTTCGTCGGCCCGGCCGGCCACCGTGGTGAGCCGGTCCAGCCACTCGCGCTCGATCTGGGCCTGGGCGCGCTCCAGTTCCTCGGCGGTGGGGCCCTCGGCGGCGAAGCGGGCCAGCTCCTCGTCGACGGCGGCCTCGATCTGCTCCAGGGTGGCCTCGCCGCCCGCCTTCACGTCCAGCCAGCCGAGCGAGGGCGCGCCGGCCAGCCGCAGCAGGCCGAACCCGGCCGAGACGGCGGTGCGGTCGCGGCGCACCAGCCGGTTGTACAGCCGGGAGGACTCGCCGCTGCCGAGGACGGTGAGCGCCAGGTCGGCGGCGTCGGCCTCCCGGGTGCCGTCGTGCGGGAGCCGGTAGGCGGCCATCAGCGCGCGGGAGGGGACGTCCTCGCGGACCAGTTCGCGCACCTCGGCGCCGATGGTGTCGGGCAGGGTGCCGTCGCGCGGCGGCTGCTTGCCGTCGTGGGCCGGGATCGAGCCGAAGTACTTCTCCACCCAGGCGATGGTCTGCTCCGGGTCGAGGTCGCCGACGATCGACAGCACCGCGTTGTTGGGCGCGTAGTAGGTGCGGAAGAACGTCCGGGCGTCCTCCAGCGTCGCGGCGTCCAGGTCGGCCATCGAGCCGATCGGGGTGTGGTGGTACGGGTGGCCGTCGGGGAAGGACAGCGCGGTGAGCTTCTCGAACGCGGTGCCGTAGGGCACGTTGTCGTAGCGCTGGCGGCGCTCGTTCTTCACCACGTCGCGCTGGTTCTCCATGGACGTCTCGTCCAGCGCGGCCAGCAGCGAGCCCATCCGGTCCGCCTCCAGCCAGAGCGCGAGCTCCAACTGGTGGGCGGGCATGGTCTCGAAGTAGTTGGTGCGCTCGAAGCTGGTGGTGCCGTTGAGCGAACCGCCGGCGCCCTGGACCAGCTCGAAGTGCCCGTTGTTGGAGACGTTCGCCGAACCCTGGAACATCAGGTGCTCGAAGAGGTGGGCCAGGCCGGTCCGCCCCTTGACCTCGTGCCGGGAGCCCACGTCGTACCAGAGGCAGACGGCGGCAACCGGAGTGAGGTGGTCCTCGGAGAGCACCACCCGCAGGCCGTTGGCCAGGCGGTGTTCGGTGATGGCGAGGCCGCTTGCGGGCGCGGGGTTGGCCATGCGGGGTCCTTCCCGTCGTCGGTTCCGGAGTGTCCGGGCCGGGGGCGTGTGACGCCCCCCATTGTGGTGCAACGCCCGGCGCCGCCGTCAGGTGTCCGGCCGCCGGGCGCGTTCGCCAGGGGCGGAAGCGCCCCGGGTGACCGGCGCTGTCCCACCGAGGGTCCACAATGGGGGGCGTTCACGCCCGCGTCCGCCCACCCCCATGTACCGCATGTATCGCAAGGGAGCCCCGCAGCGATGGCCCGCCGCAGTTCGCCCACCCCGCCGCCCGGTGACTTCGAGGAGCGGATCCTCGACGTCGATGTCGTGGACGAGATGCAGGGCTCGTTCCTGGAGTACGCCTACTCGGTGATCTACTCCCGGGCCCTGCCGGACGCCCGGGACGGCCTCAAGCCGGTGCACCGCCGGATCCTCTACCAGGCCAACGAGATGGGCCTGCGCCCGGAGCGCGGCCACGTCAAGTGCGCGCGCCTGGTCGGCGAGGTGATGGGCCGGCTGCACCCGCACGGCGACGCCTCGATCTACGACGCCGTGGTGCGCATGGCGCAGCCGTTCTCGATGCGCCTGCCGCTGATCGACGGCCACGGCAACTTCGGTTCGCTCGGCAACGACGACCCGCCGGCCGCGATGCGCTACACCGAGTCCCGGCTGACCGCCGCCTCGATGTCGCTGGTCGAGTCCATCCACGAGGACACCGTCGACTTCGGCCCCAACTACGACGGCTCCGAGCAGGAGCCCCAGGTGCTCCCCTCGGCGTTCCCGAACCTGCTGGTCAACGGCGCCACCGGGATCGCGGTCGGCATGGCCACCAACATGCCGCCGCACAACCTGTCCGAGGTGGTCGCCGCCGCCCGGCACCTGATCAAGCACCCGTCGGCGGACCTGGACACCCTGATGCGGTTCGTCCCCGGCCCCGACCTGCCCACCGGCGGCCGGATCGTCGGCCTCTCCGGCATCCGGGACGCGTACGAGTCCGGCCGCGGCACCTTCAAGATCCGCGCCACCGCGACGGTGGAGAACGTCACCGCCCGCCGCAAGGGCATCGTGGTCACCGAACTGCCGTACACGGTCGGCCCCGAGAAGGTGATCGCGAAGATCAAGGACCTGGTCAACGCGAAGAAGCTGCAGGGCATCGCGGACGTCAAGGACCTCACCGACCGCCAGCACGGCCTGCGCCTGGTCATCGAGGTGAAGAACGGCTTCGTCCCCGAGGCGCTGCTGGAGCAGCTCTACAAGCTGACGCCGATGGAGGAGACCTTCGGCATCAACAACGTCGCGCTGGTCGACGGCCAGCCGCTGACGCTGGGCCTCAAGGAGCTGCTGGAGGTCTACGTCGACCACCGCTTCACGGTGGTCAAGCGGCGCAGCGACTTCCGCCGCCGCAAGCGCCAGGACCGGCTGCACCTGGTCGAGGGCCTGCTGGTCGCGCTCGTCGACATCGACGAGGTGATCGCGATCATCCGCAACAGCGACGACGCGGGCCAGGCCAAGGACCGGCTGATGGAGCGCTTCGGCATCTCCGAGGTCCAGACCGCGTACATCCTGGACACCCCGCTGCGCCGGCTCACCCGCTTCGACCGGGTCGAGCTGGAGGCCGAACAGGCCAAGCTGCTCAAGGAGATCGCCGAGCTGACCGAGATCCTGGAGTCCGACAGCAAGCTGCGCTCCGTGGTCTCCTCCGAACTCGGCGCCGTCGCCAAGCAGTTCGGCACCGAGCGGCGCACCGTGCTGCTGGAGGCCGGCTCGGTGCCGTCCGCCGCGCTGGCGGTGCCGCTGGAGGTCGCGGACGACCCCTGCCGGGTGCTGCTGTCCTCCACCGGGCTGCTGGCCCGCACCTCCGACCTGGAGACGGTCACCGAGGAGGACGCGGCCCGCGCCAAGCACGACGTGCTGGCCTCCGCCGTCCCCGCCACCGCCCGCGGCGACGTCGGCCTGGTCACCACGGCCGGCCGGGTGCTGCGCCTGCCGGTGATCGACCTGCCCGCGCTGCCCCCGGGCACCACGGCGCTCTCCGGCGGCGCGGCGGTCTCCGAGTTCCTCCGGCTGGAGGCGGACGAGCGGCCGCTCGCCCTGACCACGCTGGACGAGTCCTCGCCCGGCCTGGCGCTCGGCACCGTGCAGGGCGTGGTCAAGCGAGTGGTGCCCGAATGGCCCGCCAACAAGGACGAGTTCGAGGTGATCGCGCTCAAGGACGGCGACGCCGTGATCGGCGCGGTCGAACTGCGCACCGGCGAGGAGGACCTGGTCTTCATCACCTCCGACGCCCAACTGCTGCGCTACCCGGCGGGCCAGGTCCGCCCGCAGGGCCGCCCGGCCGGCGGCATGACCGGCATCAAGCTGGCCGACGGCGCGAAGGTGCTCTCCTTCACCGCGGTCGACCCGGCGCAGGACGCGGTGGTCCTCTCGGTCGCGGCCGCCTCCGGCACGCTGGCCGGCGAGGAGCAGACCAGCTGGAAGCTCACCCCGTTCGACCAGTACCCGCGCAAGGGCCGGGCCACCGGCGGCGTCCGCTGCCAGCGCTTCCTGCGCGGCGAGGACGGCCTCGCCTTCGCCTGGGCCGGCACGCTGCCCGCCCTCGGCGCGGGCCCGGCCGGCCAGCCGGTCACCCTCCCCGAGCGCGACCCGCGCCGCGACGGCTCCGGCACCCCGGTGCCGTCCCCGGTCGCCGCGGTCGGCAGCCGGATGTAGCGCCGCGCACGGACGCACGGACGCGGGGGGGGGGGGGGGGGGGGGGGGGGGGGGGGCCGCCCCCCCCCCCCCCCCCCCCGCCGAGTCTAAGCAAGCGCTTAGTCATCGCGCCAGGGGCACACCCCCAGGGGCACACCGGGCGGACCGCTCAC
>NZ_JBIAVO010000056.1:0-41058 GCF_042894345.1 Kitasatospora sp. NPDC001540 | reverse complement strand
GTGTTGCCCCCCCCATCATCGGGCACGCGGGGGGGGGGGGGGGGGGGTGGGGCGCCCCCCCCCCCCCCCCCCCCCCCGCCCGCCCGGGGCCCCCGGGGGGGGGGGCCCCGCCCCCCCGGACGGGGGCTGACTGCGGTGCCGCTTCCGGTGCCCGGTGTCAGCAGCCGATCAGACGGGCGGCCAGGTAGGACTTCACCTGGTCGAGCGACACCCGCTCCTGCGCCATGGTGTCGCGCTCGCGCACGGTCACCGCGTTGTCCTCGAGGGTGTCGAAGTCGACGGTGACGCAGAACGGGGTGCCGATCTCGTCCTGGCGGCGGTAGCGCTTGCCGATCGCGCCGGCGTCGTCGAACTCGACGTTCCAGGCGGAGCGCAGGTCGGCGGCGAGGCCGCGGGCCTTCGGCGAGAGGTCGGCGTTGCGGGACAGCGGGAGCACCGCGACCTTGACCGGGGCCAGCCGCGGGTCGAGCCGCATGCCGACGCGCTTCTCCATGACGCCCTTGGCGTTCGGCGCCTCGTCCTCGAAGTAGGCGTCGAGCAGGAAGGCCAGCATGGCGCGGTTGAGGCCGGCCGCGGGCTCGATGACGTACGGGAAGTACCGCTCGTTCGCGTCCTGGTCGAAGTACTTGAGGTCCTGGCCGGAGTGCTCGCTGTGCACCGTCAGGTCGTAGTCGGTGCGGTTGGCCACGCCCTCCAGCTCGGAGAACTCGCTGCCGCCGAAGTTGAAGCGGTACTCGATGTCCACTGTGCGCTTGGCGTAGTGGGACAGCTTCTCCTTCGGGTGCTCGAAGAAGCGCATGTTCTCGGTCCGCAGGCCGAGGTCGACGTACCAGTTCCAGCGCTGCTCGAGCCAGTACTCGTGCCAGGTCTCGTCCTCGCCGGGCTTGACGAAGAACTCCATCTCCATCTGCTCGAACTCGCGGGTCCGGAAGATGAAGTTGCCGGGGGTGATCTCGTTGCGGAAGCTCTTGCCGACCTGGGCGATGCCGAACGGGGGCTTCTTGCGCGTGGTGGTCTGCACGGCGCGGAAGTTGGTGAAGATGCCCTGCGCGGTCTCGGGGCGCAGGTAGGCCAGGCCGGAGGCGTCCTCGGTGACACCGAGGTGCGTCTTCAGCATGCCCGAGAACTCCTTGGGCTCCGTGAAGGCGCCCTTGTTGCCGCAGTTCGGGCAGTTGAGGTCGGCCAGGCCGTTGGCGGGGAGCTTGCCGTGCTTGGCCTCGTACGCCTCTTCCAGGTGGTCGGCGCGGAAGCGCTTGTGACAGGAGAGGCACTCGGTCAGCGGGTCGTTGAAGGTCGCGACGTGGCCGGAGGCCTCCCAGACCTCGCGGGCGAGGATCACCGAGGAGTCGATACCGACGACGTCCTCCCGAGCGGTGACCATCGCGCGCCACCACTGGCGCTTGATGTTCTCCTTGAGCTCGACTCCCAGCGGACCGTAGTCCCAGGCGGCGCGGGTACCGCCGTAGATCTCGCTGCAAGGGTAGACGAAGCCACGGCGCTTGCTCAGGCTGACGATCGTGTCGATCTTGTCGGCGGCCACAGTGCTCTCTTCAGTACGACGGCGCGGTCAGGGCGCGGCTGGTTGCGCGCGCCCGAATAACTCAGGGTACCGGGGATGCAGGGGCGGGGTTCAACTCGATAGTGGCACGGGCGGGCCGCCGGGTGGCTGTACCGGGGGTGAACAGCCGTGCGTTCTCCGGCGTGTTGGAGGCCGCCCGGTGGAGCCGCGGCGGCCCGGCCGCACGGGCGGCCCACCCAACGCAAGTTGACAATCATTTCCAGATAAGATGAGAATGGTTGTCATGAAGATTCGTCGCCTCTCCCCCCCGGCAGCACTCGCCGTCACCGCCGTCGTCGGATCGCTGCTGCTCTCCGGCTGCGGCGGCACCAGCAGCGCGGCGGGGAAGGACGGCGGCAAGCTGGAGGTGGTGGCCTCCTTCTACCCGATGGAGTTCCTGACCCGGCAGATAGGCGGGGAGCACGTCAAGGTCACCGACCTGACCGCTCCCGGTGTGGAACCGCACGACCTGGAGCTGACGGCCAAGCAGGTCGCGGCCGTCCAGCGGGCCGACGCGGTGGTCTACCTGAAGGGCCTGCAGCCGACCGTGGACAAGGCCGTCTCGCAGTCCCACGTCAAGCACGCGGTGGACGCCACCGCCGCCTCCCCCCTGGTGGACCACCACCTCGACGAGGGCGGGGACGACGAGAGCGAGGCGCACGACGGCGAGCACGGGCACGAGCACGAGGGCCCGGTCGGCGACCCGCACATCTGGCTGGACCCGACCCGGTACGCGGCGGTGGCCCGCAGCGTGGGCGCCGAGTTCGCCGAGATCGACCCCGCCAACGCCGCCGAGTACCGGCGCAACACCGACGACCTGGTGGCCCGGTTGACCTCCCTGGACCAGGAGTTCAAGGACGGCCTGGCCCGCACCGACACCCGGACCTTCGTCACCAGCCACGCCGCGTTCGGCTACCTCGCCGACCACTACGGGCTGGAGCAGGTCGCGATCAACGGGGTCGACCCGGAGGCCGAGCCCACCCCGTCCCGGATGGCCGCGATCCAGCGCGCCGCCAAGGAGAACGGCGCGACCACCGTCTTCTTCGAAGCCCTGGTCAGCCCCAAGCTGGCCGAGACCGTCGCCGCCGACCTGGGACTCAAGACCGCCGTGCTCGACCCCCTGGAAGGGATCAAGGAGCCGGACCGGAACGACTACTTCTCCGTCATGCGGCAGAACCTGACCAACCTGCGGGCCGCGCTCGGCGCCAGCTGAGCCGTCCGAGCGGACCTGAGCGAGCGGCGAGAGCAGAGCGAGGAAAACCACATGAGTGCTGTCACTGCCACGACAGACTCCGACCGGCCGCGTCCGTCCTCCTCCGAGGGCACCGGCCCCGAAGAGACCGGGCCCGAGAACAGCGACGCCAAGGACAGCGACACCGAAGGCAGCGGCGCCGAGGACAGCGGCCCCGCGGTCGTCGCCCTCCGGGGCGCGGTCGCCACCGTCGGAGGACGGCCGGTGCTGCGCGGCGTCGACCTGACCGTCCGACCGGGCGAAGTGGTCGCGCTGCTGGGCGCCAACGGCTCCGGCAAGTCCACCACCGTGAAGAGCGTGATCGGTTCGGTGCCGCTGGACCGCGGCGACCTGGAACTGTTCGGCCGGCCCCACCGCAGGTTCCGGGACTGGCACCGGATCGGGTACGTCCCGCAGCGCACCACCGCGGCCGCCGGGGTGCCGGCCACCGTCCGCGAGGTGGTCTCCACCGGGCGGCTGCCGCAGCACGGGCTGCTGCCGTTCCGCCGCAAGGACCGGGCCGCGGTGGACCGGGCGCTGACCGCCGTCGGCATGCTGGACCGGGCCGGTGACGGGGTGGCCCACCTGTCCGGCGGACAGCACCAGCGGGTGCTGATCGCCCGCGCCCTGGTCGGCGTCCCCGACCTGCTGATCATGGACGAGCCGATGGCCGGGGTCGACGTGGACAGCCAGCAGGTGCTCGCCGACATCCTCCGCAGCGAGGTGGAACGCGGCTGCGCGGTGCTGCTGGTGCTGCACGAGCTCGGCCCGCTGGAGCCGCTGATCGACCGCGCCGTGGTGCTCCGGGACGGTTGCGTGGCGCACGACGGGCCGCCGCCCCGGAACGTCGGCCAGCACGCGCTGCCCGGCCACGACCACGTCCACCCGCACGCCGACGACCACCACCGCACCACCCAGGGGCTACTGGCATGACCGAGATGTTCCAACCCGACTTCATGCAGCGGGCGTTCCTCGCCGCCGTCCTGGTCGGCGTCACCGCACCCTCGATCGGCATCTACCTGGTGCAGCGCCGACAGGCGCTGATGGGCGACGGCATCGGGCACGTCGCGCTGACCGGCGTCGGCCTCGGCTTCCTGTTCCAGGCCAACCCGATGTGGACGGCGGTGCTGGTCTGCGTGCTCGGTGCCGTCGTGATGGAACTGGTCCGGGCCCGCGGCAACCAGCGCGGCGACATCGCGCTGGCGATGCTCTTCTACGGCGGCATGGCCGGCGGCAAGCTGCTGGTCTCGATGAGCAGCCAGTCCGGCGCGGGCAGCCTGGAGAGCTACCTGTGGGGCTCCATCCTGTTCGTCTCCCCCGGCGACCTGGCGGTGATCGGCCTGCTCGCGGCGGTGGTGCTCGCGGTGACCATCGGCCTGCGCCGCCAACTGTTCGCGATCTGCCAGGACGAGGAGTTCGCCCGGGTGACCGGCCTGCCGGTGCGGGTGCTCAACCTGCTGCTCGCGGTGATGGCCGCGGTCACCGTGACCGTCGCCATGCGGGTGGTCGGCCTGCTGCTGGTGAGCGCGCTGATGGTGGTCCCGGTGGCGGCCGCCCAGCAGTTGACCCGGTCCTTCGCGGCCACCCAGGCCGCCGCGATCGGCGTGGGCGTGGTGACGGCGCTGCTCGGCGTCGGCACCTCCTACCAGGCCGACCTGCCGTCCGGTCCGACCATCGTGTTCCTGGCGATCCTCACCTTCGCCCTGTTCAGCGCGGTCGCCGCCCCGCTGGCCAGGCGGCGCCACCGGGCCTCCGCCGAGCACGGCCCGGCGGTGTGCGACGTGTCCCTGCCCGGCGGCGGCGCGGACTCCACCCGCGAACCGGGAACCGCGGAGGGCGTCGGCACAGTCCTGGAGATCACGGAGCCGGTCCGGACACCGGCGGGGACCGCGGTCGGCAAGCCGTTGTCGGGGGAGTCGCTGTCAAGTCGGGGGCTGGCACAATGATGTGCGAAACCACCCGATCAGCAGGAGGACCCACGGTGACCACCGCAGGCCCGTCGCCGCGCGCGCGATCGACTCGGCAGCGCACCGCCGTCTCGGCGGTCCTGGACGAGATTGAGGACTTCCGCAGCGCGCAGGAACTGCACGACATGCTCAAGCACCGGGGCGACTCGGTGGGTCTGACCACCGTCTACCGCACGCTGCAGTCACTGGCCGAGGCCGGCGAGGTGGACGTACTGCGCACCGCCGAGGGCGAGGCGGTCTACCGGCGGTGCAGCAGCGGGCACCACCACCACCTGGTGTGCCGGCACTGCGGGGCGACCGTCGAGGTCGAGGGCCCCGCCGTCGAGCGCTGGGCCAACGCGGTCGCCGCCGAGCACGGTTTCAGCGACATCGCGCACACCCTGGAGATCTTCGGCACCTGCGGCGACTGCGCCGCCAAGCAGCAGGCGGAGTAGCCGCACCGCGACCGGGCGGCGGACACCGCCCCGGCCCCGGCACCAGCCCCGGCACCAGCGAGGGCCCGGATCGGAACCGTCCGATCCGGGCCCTCCGCCGTCACCGCGGCGAGCGGGCGGGCGGGTCAGCGCTGCGGCGGGAGCTCGGCGGCGGCGACCTCGTTGGGGAGGGCCCCGCCGAAGCGGCGGTCGCGGCTGGCGTACTGCTCGCAGGCGCGCCACAGGTCGCGGCGGTCGAAGTCCGGCCAGAGCACGTCCTGGAAGACCAGTTCGGCGTAGGCGGACTGCCAGGCCAGGAAGTTGGAGGTGCGCTGCTCGCCGCTGGGGCGCAGGAACAGGTCGACGTCCGGCATGTCCGGGTAGTACAGGTACTTGGCGAACAGCTTCTCGTTGACCTTCTCCGGGTTGAGCTTCCCGGCGGCGACGTCGCGGGCGATGGCCAGCGCGGCGTCGGCGATCTCGGCCCGGCCGCCGTAGTTGAGGCAGAAGTACAGCGTCATCGCGTCGTTGTTCTTGGTCTGCTCCTGGGCGACCTGGAGCTCCTGGACCACGCTCTTCCACATCCGCGGCATCCGGCCGGCCCAGCGGATCCGGATGCCCATGGCGTCCATCTCGTCGCGGCGGCGGCGGATCACGTCCCGGTTGAAGTTCATCAGGAACTTCACCTCGTCCGGGGAGCGCTTCCAGTTCTCGGTGGAGAACGCGTACAGCGAGAGGTTCTTGACCCCGACCTCCAGGCAGCCGCGCAGCACGTCCAGGACGACGCCCTCGCCGACCCGGTGGCCCTCGGTGCGGGGCAGGCCGCGCTCCTTGGCCCAGCGGCCGTTGCCGTCCATGACCACCGCGACGTGGTTGGGGACCAGCTCGCCGGGGATCTTCGGCGGCTTGGCACCGCTCGGGTGCGGGGCCGGGGCCTCGTACGTCCGCTTGCTGCCGAACAGCCGTCGCGCGACCATGCTCATTTCTCCACGTATCTCATCGAGCGGATGCCCCGCTCCAGGTGCCACTGCAGGTAGGCGGCCACCAGCCCGCTGCCCTCGCGCCAGTACCGCGGCTCGCAGCCGTCGGCGGTCTGCCAGTCTCCGGAGAGCAGCGCGCCGAGCAGTACCAGTGTCTCAGGGGAGGGTACGGCACTTCCGGGCACCCGGCAGTCGCCGCACAGCACGCCACCGGCCTGGAGCGAGAAGAAGCGGTTGGGGCCGGGCAGCCCGCAGCGGGCGCAGTCGGTGAAACTCGCACCGTAGCCGTTGACGGCGAGCGAGCGCAGCAGGAAGGCGTCCAGCACCAGGTGCGGCTGGTGGGTGCCGGCGGCCAGCGTGCGCAGGGCACCGACCAGCAGCAGGTACTGCTGGACGGCCGGCTGGCCCTCGTTCTCGGCGAAGCGCTCGGCGGTCTCCAGCATCGCGGTGCCCGCGGTGTAGCGGGCGTAGTCGTCGACGATCCGGGCGCCGTAGGGGGCGATGGTCTCCACCTGGGTGCACAACGGCAGGGTGCGGCCGATCAGTTCGCTGCCGCGGCTGAAGAACTGGATGTCGACGTGCGAGAAGGGTTCGAGGCGCGCGCCGAACTTCGACTTCGTCCGGCGCACTCCCCGGGCCACCGCCCGCACCTGGCCGTGCTGGCGGGTCAGGAAGGTGATGATCCGGTCGGCCTCGCCGAGCTTCTGGGTGCGCAGCACGATGCCGTCGTCGCGGAAGAGACTCATGGTGGAACCCATTGTCCCGCACCCCGCCGACAATCCGGCCGGACGACGGCGGGCCCCGGCGGGCGGTGGGTCAGGGCGCGCGGCAGACGGCAGACGGCAGGCGGCAGTGAAGGCTGCGGCGCGCAGCCGTGAGCCCGCACCGGGGTTGTGGGGGCTTTCACCCGTGCGGTGCGGGACACGGCGGGCCCGGGAGGGGGGAGTACGGGCCCGGCTCGTGGGGTGGTGCGGGAGGGAGAGGAACGGGGGTCGGTCAGTGCGAGGCGCGGGTGGCCGCCTCCAGCAGCTGGTCGACCTGCGGGGTGGTGAGGCGCAGGCAGCGGCCGACCACGGCGAGCGCGGCCCGCTCCTGCGGGAGGTAGCGGCCGTCGGCCAGGGCGACCATGGCGCCGAGGGTGAGCAGTCGTTCGCGACCCTGGACGGCGAGGTGCGGGGCGAGCGGTTCGAGCGCGGCGTGCAGTTCGACCGCGAGTCCGCTGCCCTCGGCGTCCACGTCGATCGGTTCGCCGCCGCCGTGTCCGGAGAGCGCGGCGAGCGAGGCCAGCACCTGGGCCTCGCCGCAGTCGTCGAACCCGGCTTCCTTGATCACCGCGCAGGCCGCCTCGCGTCCGCCGCGCCCGGCGGTGCCGCCGGCGGCGAGCGCGGCCAGGGCGATGGTGTACTGGGCGTCGCGGAGCATCGCGCCGAGCCGGACCGAGGTCAACTGCTCCAGGGCGTCGACCCCGTAGCGGCCGCGGCAGGACGTGCACTGGACGCTGCGGGCCACGCCGCCGAGCGGCAGGACCGGCGTCCCGAGCAACCGCAGCCACCGCCGGCCGTGCTGCCGACGGTAGTTGCGGTCTCCGCCACAGCCCGGGCAGAAGAATTCACCGAGGACATCCGTCCGCCACCGAGGGCGAACACCCCACAACCCTGTCACGGCGCCACTCCCCAGACATGGCAGGCGGCCTGCACATCAATGGGCAGGTCACGCGACCGGACGCCGAAGTCGTCCCACCGACCCCGGTTCCGGTCCGACGATGTTGCCACGGTTACCGGCCCGTGTCAGCACCCTGAACGGGTGCCGGGGGGGAAATTTGTGACCGGGGACACATTCGCTCGGCGGCGCCGCCCGACCCCGCACCGCGAGCCGAACGTATCCTGACGACCCGTCAACGCCCTTGCGGCGGAGGGCCGGAGCTCCGGAGGAAGCGCGGAGGGGACCCGCCGGCGGCGGGTCCCCTCCGAGGGCGCGGAAGCGCGGTACTGCGGCGTCAGCCGCGCTGCTCGGCCCGGTTGACGGCGCTGACCAGGGCCTTCAGCGAGGCCAGCACGGTGTTGCTGTCCACGCCCACGCCCCACAGCACCTTGTCGCCGACGGCGCACTCGACGTACGCGGCGGCCTGCGCGTCGCCGCCCTCGCTCAGTGCGTGCTCGGCGTAGTCCAGGACCCGGACGTCCACGCCGATCCCGGCCAGCGCGTTGACGAACGCGGAGACCGGACCGTTGCCGGTGCCGGTCAGGGTGACCCGGGCCCCGTCGACGACCGCCTCGGTGCTCAGCACGTCGCGGCCGTCCTCGGTGGTCAGGCTGCGGGAGCCGCTCAGCGAGATCCGGCCCCACGGGTTGGCCGGGGTCGGCAGGTACTCGTCCTGGAAGACGGCCCAGATGTCGGCGGGGGTGACCTCGCCGCCCTCGGCGTCGGTCTTGGCCTGGATGATCTTCGAGAACTCGATCTGCATCCGGCGCGGCAGGTCCAGCTTGTGGTCGTTCTTCAGCACGTAGGCGATGCCGCCCTTGCCGGACTGCGAGTTGACCCGGATGACCGCCTCGTAGCTGCGGCCGACGTCCTTCGGGTCGATCGGCAGGTAGGGCACGCCCCAGGTGTGCTCGGAGACCGGGACGCCGGCCGCGGCCGCGTCGGCCTCCAGGGCGTCGAAGCCCTTCTTGATCGCGTCCTGGTGCGAACCGGAGAAGGAGGTGAAGACCAGGTCGCCCGCGTAGGGGTGGCGCTCGGGCACCGGCATCTGGTTGCAGTACTCGGCGGTGCGGCGGATCTCGTCGATGTCGGAGAAGTCGATCATCGGGTCGACGCCCTGGGAGAACAGGTTCATCCCGACGTTGACCAGGTCCAGGTTGCCGGTGCGCTCGCCCTGCCCGAACAGGCAGCCCTCGATCCGGTCGGCGCCCGCCATCACGGCCAGCTCGGCGGAGGCGACGCCGGTGCCGCGGTCGTTGTGCGGGTGGGTGGACAGGCAGACGAACTCGCGGCGCGACAGGTTCCGCGACATCCACTCGATCTTGTCGGCGTAGACGTTCGGGGTGGAGCGCTCGACGGTGGTCGGCAGGTTCAGGATGATCTCGCGGCCCTCACCGGGCTGCCAGACGTCCATCACCGCCTCGCAGACCTCCAGCGCGTAGTCCAGCTCGGTGTCGATGAAGATCTCCGGCGAGTACTCGTAGCCGAAGACCGTCTCGTCGCCCAGGATCTTCTCGGCGTACTCCATCACCAGGCGGGTGCCGTCCACCGCGATGGCCTTGATGTCGTCCTTGCTCGCCTTGAACACCACCCGGCGGAACAGCGGCGAGGTCGCGTTGTACAGGTGGACGGTGGCCCGCGGCGCGCCCTTCAGCGACTCGACGGTGCGCTCGATCAGGTCCTCGCGGGCCTGGGTCAGCACCGAGATGGTGACGTCCTCGGGGATCGCGCCCTCGTCGATCAGCGAGCGGACGAAGGTGAAGTCGGTGGCGCCGGACGCCGGGAAGCCGACCTCGATCTCCTTGTAGCCCATCTTCACCAGCAGGTCGAACATCTTGCGCTTGCGGGCCGGCGACATCGGGTCGATCAGCGCCTGGTTGCCGTCGCGCAGGTCGGTGGACAGCCAGCGCGGGGCCTGCGTGATGACCTTGCTCGGCCAGGTCCGGTCCGGCAGGTCGACGGTGCCGAAGGGCACGTAGCGCTGGAACGGCATGCCCGAGGGCTTCTGCTGCACGGTGGCGGCGGTGATCGGGGTGGGGCGGTCGATGAAGGCGCGGGCGACGGAGGACTGCTCGGTCATGGAGGGCTCTCGGCTTCCGTTGTCGAAGGCGGTCTGCGGTCGGGGGATGGAGGACACCCGACTCGGCCGACTGAATGCGCCGCGAAAGATCACACTGGGCGCAACACGACTCCCCGCGGCGAGGGGGGCCGGCCTTGCTGGACTACAGGCCCTCGCCGCGGCAGCTAAGAAGAAGCAGCCGGATACGCATGATGCGGCAACTGTAACAAGAGGCGCGGGCCCGGGGCAGTGACCCCGCCCACGATCCCACCCACTGAGACGGGCGGCGGGTGGCGCCCCGGCTGCGGGGAGTTGGTGAAAAGCCTCGGCAAACCCCTTCGTTGCGTAGCACACTGACAACCATGCGCATCCAGGTCACCCGCACCGGCGGGTTCGCCGGTCTGCTCCGGTATGCCGAGATGGACACCGAGGAGCGCCCGGACGCCCCGCACGTGCACGCCCTGGCCCGCGAGGCGGTGGCCGGGGGGCTGCGCGCGCCCGCGTACGGCGTGCCCGACGGCTTCCACTACGAGATCACCGTCGACGGCCGCACCGTCCACTGCGCCGACCCGAAGCTCACCGACTCCCAGCGCGAACTGGTCGGCCTGGTGCTGCGCGAAGGGGCCTGACCGGGGCCCCACCCGGGGGCGGGACAGGACAGGGCGGGGCGGGGCGGGACAGGACAGGGCGTGACAGGGCGGGGCGGATTCAGATCCAGCCGTCCAGCGAGGCCAGGAAGCCCGCGGGGTCGTCCCGGTGGATGCAGTGCCCGGCCCCCGGCACGGTGCGCACCTCGAAGCCGCGGCGGCGCAGCTCGGCGGCCTCCGGCTCGGTCACCAGGCTGCTCGGGTCGGCGAGTTGGACCAGCGAGGGGACGACCGGGGCGTCCGGCAGCACGGACGGCCCGGGGTGCGACCACAGGCCGACCGCGGTGTCGGCGTCCCAGAGCGCGAGGGAGGCGAGTTCGGCGTCCACGTCCTCGGCGGCCCAGTCGGGGTGCATGGTGGTGATGAACTGCCTGGTCCCGAAGCGCTTGAAGCTGACGAAGGGGTCCGGCCCGAGCCCGGGGCGCTGGTAGACGAAGGCGGGGTCGCTGTAGACCGCCCGGGCGGGCTTCAGCCGCTCGACGGCCAGCCGGAGCGCGAGCGCGCCCATCGAGTGGCCGATCGCCAGGTCCGCCCCGGCGGGCAGGGTGTCGACCAGGTCCTCGGCGAACTGCTCGGGCCCGTACCGCTCGGCGGGGGTGGCGCCGAGGCCGCGCGGGGAGGCGCCGTGGCCGCGCAGGTCGACGGCGAGCACCCGGTAGCCGCGCTCGGCGAGCGCGGGCCCGATCACCCGCCAGGTGCGGTGGTCGGCCTGGATCCCGTGGACCAGCAGGGCGGTGCGCCCGCCCGTGCCCCACTCGTGGGTGTGCAGTTCCATCCGACCCCCGCCCCTCCCCGCATCCGCCCCCGGTCAGGACGGTCAGAAGCCGAGCTTACGCAGCTGCTTGGGGTCGCGCTGCCAGTCCTTGGCCACCTTGACGTGCAGGTCCAGGTAGACCGGGGTGCCCAGGAGCGCCTCGATCTGCTTGCGGGCGGTGGTGCCGACGTGCTTGAGGCGGGCGCCCTTGGCGCCGATCACGATGGCCTTCTGGCTCTGCCGCTCGATGTACACGTTGGCGTGGATGTCCAGCAGCGGGCGGTCGGCGGGGCGGCCCTCGCGCGGGATCATCTCCTCGACCACCACGGCCAGCGAGTGCGGCAGTTCGTCGCGCACGCCCTCCAGCGCGGCCTCCCGGATCAGCTCGGCGACCATGGTCTGCTCGGGCTCGTCGGTGAGGTCGCCGTCCGGGTACAGCGGCACGCCCTCGGGCAGCAGCTTGGTCAGCAGTTCGCCCACCAGCTCGACCTGCTGGTCGCCCACCGCGGAGACCGGGATGATCTCGGCCCACTCGATGCCGAGTTCGGCGCCCAACTGCTGGACGGCGATCAGCTGCTCGGCGAGCCGCTTGGAATCGACCAGGTCGGTCTTGGTGACGATCGCGACCTTCGGCGTCTTGCGGATCTCGGCCAGTTCCTTGGCGATGAACTTGTCGCCGGGGCCGAGCTTCTGGTCCGCGGGCACGCAGAAGCCGATCACGTCGACCTCGGCCCAGGTGGTGCGGACCAGGTCGTTGAGCCGCTCGCCGAGCAGGGTGCGCGGCTTGTGCAGCCCGGGGGTGTCCACCAGCACGAGCTGGGAGTCGGGGCGGTGCACGATGCCGCGCACGGTGTGCCGGGTGGTCTGCGGACGGTCGGAGGTGATCGCGACCTTCGTCCCGACCAGGGCGTTGGTCAGGGTCGACTTGCCCGCGTTGGGACGGCCGACGAAGCACGCGAACCCGGAGCGGTACGGGGAGGAAGGGGCATTCATGCCACCCATTGTCGCCGATCGCCGGGGCCGCCCCGGCCATCGGGCGTTCAGCCGGTCTTCTTCCCGCCGCCGGTGATCGCGCCGACCACGACGAGCGCCAGCAGGACCAGGGTGCCGGCCAGCCACCACGGGGACCCGGTCTCGTGCCAGCGCCCGAAGCCCATGACGCAGAGCAGCAGGCCGCAGAAGAACGCCGCGACGCCCATGTCTCCTCCCCCGCCGGGACCGACCCCCGACTGGTGCGATTATCGCACCCACGGAGCCCGCGAAAAGGGCGGGCGAGGGCCTTCCCCGACAACTCTGCCCGCCCACCGCCGCACAGGCCCCACCGCCGCACGGCCCCATCTCACAGCCGCACGGCCTCACCCCACCGCCGCGGAACTCACTCCGCCGCGGCGGCCAGCTTCAGCACCCCGTCCGGCCCGGCCAGCAGCACCGGCGTACCGGCCCCGCCCAGGTCCCGCACGGCGGCCAGGTCGCCCGCCGCCGGGGCCTCCGCCTCGGACACCACCGCGGCCGCCTCCAGGCCCTTCGCCCCGCTGGCCACCGCCATCGCCACCGCGGTCTGCAGCGCGGTCAGCCGCAGCGACTCCAGGGCCACCGTCCCGGCCACGTACGTCCGCCCGGTCTCGTCCCGGACCGCCGCCCCCTCGGCCACGCCGTTGCGGGCGCGGGCCGAGCGGGCCAGCGTGATGATCTTCTTGTCCTCGGGGTCCAGCTCGGAAATCTCGGTCATGGCCCCGAGCATAGTGAGAGCCGTGCCCACCGGGCCGGGCAGCCGGGCGGCCCCGCTCAGCCCTTGAGCAGCGCCCCCTCGCCCGCGGGCGCGAACTCGGCGAGCGCCGCGTCGATCCGGCCCAGCGTCGCGGCGTCCAGCGCCAGGTCCGCCGCGGCCAGGTTCTCCGCGATGTGGGCCGGCGTCCGACTGCCCGGGATCGGCACCACGTGGTCGTCCTGGTGCAGCAGCCAGGCCAGCGCCAACTGGCCGGGGGTGACGCCGAGTTCGGCGGCGATGGCGCGCAGCGGGGCGTACCGGTCGTTGTTCGCGGCCAGGTTCTCGGCGGAGAAGCGGGCCTGGTGCTGCCGGAAGTCGCCCTCGCCGACCTGCTGCACGGTGCCGGTGAGGAAGCCGCCGCCGAGCGGGCTCCAGGCGACCACGCCGATGCCCAGCTCGCGGGCGACGGCCAGCAGTTCCGGGTCGATCGGCTGCCACATCGACCACTGGGTCTGCACCGCCGCCACCGGGTGCACCGCGTGCGCGGCCCGCAGCTGCGCGGCCGTCACGTTGGAGACGCCGAGCTGGCGGACCAGCCCGGCGCGGATCAGCTCGGCGACCGCGCCGACGGTCTCCTCGAAGGGCACCTGCGGGTCCGGGAAGTGCGGGTAGTACAGGTCGATCACGTCGGTGCCGAGGTTGCGCAGCGACTGCTCCGCGTAGTCGCGCACGTGCTCGGGCTCGCAGTTCACCGCCAGCTCGCCGAACGCGAAGTGCACCGGGAAGCGGTGCGCCTCGGCGCCGTCCGGCACCCGGAAGCCGAACTTGGTGGCGAGCACCACCTCGTCCCGGCGCTCCCGGACGGCCCGGCCGACCAACTGCTCGTTGTGCCCGTCGGCGCCGTAGCCGTCCGCGGTGTCGATCATCCGGGCCCCGGCGTCGATCGCGGCCCGCAGCGCGTCCTGTCCGCGCCGTTCGTCGATCTCGCCGTACATGCCGGGCGAGAGCACCATCGCGCCGAACCCGATCGGCGAGCTGACCAGCGCTCCGAGCGTGCGCTCCGTCATCGTCGTTCCCCCTCCAAACAGACTGCGGCCCAACGGACCTGACGGTCCGTCGGGCCTGGGCGGTCCTACTCTACGACGAAATGATCAGTGCTCCCCGTACGGTGGCCGGCTCAGTGCCCGGTCGGGTTGGGCGGGCCCGGGCGGAGCACCTTGACCAGGGCGGGCGGCCCGTTGGGCTGGTCGGCGGCCTTCGCGTGCCGCTCCTTCCAGTACGGGTTGTCGTGCGGCAGGTGGCTGCTGACCCGGCCGTACATGCCGAAGGTCAGCACCACGAAGCCGAACACGAAGCTGAAGATGACGTTGGAGATGTGGAAGGCGAGCCGGTTGGCGCTGGAGTCCAGCACCATCAGGCCGACGAAGCCGGCCAGCACGAACAGCACGCCCATGGCCATGTTGATGTTCGAGGCGGTGTTGCCGCCGATCACGGCGCCCAGGATCAGGATCCCGCCGGCCACCAGCGACAGCACGCTCAGCGCCCCGTTGCTGGACAGGCCGATCACCTCCTTGCCCGAGGTGTCCAGGAAGCCCGGGTGGGCCCCGACCAGGCCGAGGATGCCGAACACCACCAGGAACAGCCCGCACAGGCCCGCGCCGTAGCGGTAGACCGTGCCGAGCCGGTGGTCGACCGGGAGTTCGTCGTGCAGTCTCATCAGGTCCTCCCCGCGTGGTCGGACCGGAGGAACGGCACTTCGTGGAGGTACAGCGACCCGCACTGCTGGCAGCAGTGCAACCCGGTGCCCCAGGCCTCCTCCGGCCTGCTCTCGGCGTCCGAGGCGATCTCGGCGCCGCACATGCCGTGCGAGGGGTCGGCGACACGGACCACGTGCCACCTGGCCACCCCGCCGGCCGGCCCGCTCGGGCCGTACTCCGCGCGCAGTAGATGTGCCATGTCTTCCACGGTGCGCACGCCCGGGGCGGCACCGCAAACGGGCCCCGGGACGCCCCGTCCCAACCGGCGGCACCGATTGGGACGGCCCGTCCAAGGGCCCGTCGGAACAGCACGAGGCGCGGAGCAGCACCAGGCGCGGAGCAGCGCGGAACGACGCGAGACGCTACGAGGAGGCGGCCTCCTCGCTCGGCTCCTCGTCCTCCTCCGCGACGATCCGCACCGGGGTGGCCACCACGGTGCCGATCCGGTTGCGCCGGCCCGCCGAGCTCTCCGCGGTCAGGCCGATCGCGGCCAGCCCGCTGCCCTCCGGCACCGGCACCTCGCAGGAGGAGCCCGGGATCGGCACCCGCCCCAGGCACTTGGCCAGCAGCCCGCCGACGGTCTCCACGTCCTCGTCGTCCAGCTCGATCCCGAACAGCTCGCCGAGGTCCTCCACGGTGAGCCGGGCGGTGATCCGGTAGGAGCCGTCGCCGAGGTCCTCGACCGGGGCGATCTCCCGGTCGTACTCGTCGGTGATCTCGCCGACGATCTCCTCCAGGATGTCCTCGATGGTGACCAGCCCGGCGGTGCCGCCGTACTCGTCGATGACGATGGCGACGTGCGAGCGCATCTGCTGCATCTCGCGCAGCAGGTCCGCGGCGGGCTTGGAGTCGGGGACGAACACGGCGGGGCGCATCACCGAGTCGACCTGGTCGGACTCGGCGTCCCGGTTGATGTGGGTGCGGCGCACCAGGTCCTTGAGGTAGACGATGCCGACCACGTCGTCCTCGTTGTCGCCGACCACCGGGATCCGCGAGAAGCCGGAGCGCAGCGCCAGCGTGAGGGTCTGCCGGACGGTCTTGTGCCGCTCGATCATCACCAGGTCGGTGCGCGGCACCATCACCTCGCGGACGATGGTGTCGCCCAGTTCGAAGACCGAGTGCACCATCCGGCGCTCCTCGTCCTCGATCAGGTCGTCCTTCTCGGCCAGGTCGACCAGGGCCCGCAGCTCGGCCTCGGAGGCGAACGGGCCCTCCCTGTAGCCCTTGCCGGGCGTCAGCGCGTTGCCCAGCAGGATCAGCAGCCGCGGGATCGGCCCGAGGATCCGGGCCAGCGGCAGCAGCACGTAGGACGCGGCGGTGACGGTGCTCAGCGGGTGCTGGCGGCCGATCGTGCGCGGGGAGACCCCGACCGCGACGAAGGACACCAGCACCATCACGCCGAACGCCACCAGCACGGCCTGCCAGGTCTGCTGGAAGCTGCGCACGCACACCACGGTGACCAGCACCGCGGCGCCCATCTCGCTGGCGACCCGGATCAGCGTCGCCAGGTTCAGGTAGCGGATGCTGTCCGAGGCCAGGGTCAGCAGCCGGTCGGAGCCGCGCCGCCCGGAGCGGACGGCCTCCTCGGCCCGGAAGCGGGACATCCGGGAGATGCCCGCCTCGGCGCACGCCGCCAGCCAGCCCAGGCCGACCAGCAGCAGCGCGCCGATCAGGAAGCTCGTACTCTCACCACTCACAGCGGGCCGGCCCTCAGTGGACGGTCGGCGCGGGCGACAGGCCGGACAGGCCGCGGCCGGCCCGCCAGTCGTCCAGGATCCGCTTCTGGAGGGCGAACATCTCGCGCTCCTCGTCGGGCTCCTCGTGGTCGTAGCCGAGGACGTGCAGCACCCCGTGGACGGTGAGCAGCTGCAGCTCCTCGTCCATCGAGTGCTTGGTGGGGGCGGCCAGGCCCTGCTGCTTCGCCACCTCGGGGCAGAGCACGATGTCGCCGAGCAGGCCCTCCGGCAGGTCCTCGCCCTCCTTGCCCGGACGCAGTTCGTCCATCGGGAAGGACATCACGTCGGTCGGTCCTGGCAGGTCCATCCACTGGACGTGCAGCTCCGCCATCGACTCGCTGTCGTAGAGGATCACGGAGAGCTCGGACTGCGGATGGATCCGCATCTTGTCGAGGGCGTAGCGGGCGACGTCGAGGATGGACTCCTCGTCGACGTCCCACCCGGACTCGTTGGCGATGTCGATCGACATGGAGGGCTCAGTACTCAGCTTTCGGTGCGATGGGACTGCCGGGGCGCCCGGGCGCCCCGCCGTTGGACGGGTTTGCGGTCGCCGGACTCCTCGGCCTCCTGCCGGGCGTCCCAGCGTTCGTACGCATCCACGATGCGGCCGACCAGCTTGTGCCGCACCACGTCGGTGCTGGTCAGCACCGAGAAGTGGATGTCGGGCACGTCGGCGAGGATCTCCTGGACGACCTTGAGGCCGGAGCGGGTGCCGCCCGGCAGGTCGATCTGGCTGGTGTCGCCGGTCACGACCACCCGGGAGTTGAAGCCCAGGCGGGTCAGGAACATCTTCATCTGCTCGGGCGAGGTGTTCTGCGCCTCGTCGAGGATGATGAAGGCGTCGTTCAGGGTGCGGCCGCGCATGTACGCGAGCGGGGCCACCTCGATCGTCCCGGCCGCCATCAGCCGCGGGATCGAGTCGGGGTCCATCATGTCGTGCAGCGCGTCGTAGAGCGGGCGCAGGTACGGGTCGATCTTCTCGTAGAGGGTGCCGGGCAGGAAGCCCAGCCGCTCCCCCGCCTCGACGGCCGGCCGGGTCAGGATGATCCGGTTGACCTCCTTGGCCTGCAGGGCCTGCACGGCCTTGGCCATCGCCAGGTAGGTCTTGCCGGTGCCGGCCGGGCCGAGGCCGAAGACGACGGTGTGCTTGTCGATCGCCTCGACGTAGCGCTGCTGGTTGAGCGTCTTGGGGCGGATGGTGCGGCCCCGGTTGGACAGGATGTTCGCCGTGAACACCTCGGACGGGGCCGGGTGGGCCGGGTCCTCGGCGGCACTCCTGAGCATGGTGATGGAGCGCTCCACGGCGTCCTCCGTCAGGGGTTGGCCGGTGCGCAGCACCAGCATCATCTCGGTGAAGAGCTGCTTGACGAGCGCGACCTCGGCGGGAGAGCCGGTGGCCGTCACCTCGTTTCCGCGGACGTGGATGTCGGCTCCCGGGAAGCCGTCCTCGATCACTCGCAGGAGCGAGTCGGCCGCACCCAGCAGGGTGACCATCGGGTGCTTCTCCGGAATGACGATCCGGGTGCTGGTGGACGCCTCGTCGGGGCGCCGCTGTCCGTCGGTGCGGGTCTGCGGTGTGTCACTCATGGGTCGGCGCTGCGGCCTGCCTCATCCCCATCCGTCGTGTCGTGTGGCTCGGGCTCTCCGGGTCACCAGGGTACGCCGCGCAGGTGTTCGCCGGAGCGGCGCGGCGGCTTCGATGGTGGGGTCTGCCGCCCGGATGCGCGAACGGTTTTCCGCACGTCCGGGCCTGGCGGCGGCCCCGACCGCGTCCCCGGCGGCGGTCGACGGCGTCACGGCGGTCAACGGCGCGGCGGGACGGGGACCCTGGCCAGGTCCTCGGCGACCGTGACCTCGCCGTCGAAGTGCCGGCGGGCCTCCGCGAGGTGTTCGGCGAGGTCGGGGTAGCGCTGGGAGAAGTGCGTGAGCACCAGGGTCCGCACCCCGGCCCGGGCGGCGACCCGCGCGGCCTGGGCGGCGGTCAGGTGGCCGTGCTCCTCGGCGAGCGCGGCGTCCCGGTCGAGGAAGGTCGCCTCGATCACCAGCAGGTCGGCGCCCTCGGCGAGTTCGTCCACCCCGTCGCAGAGCCGGGTGTCCATCACGAAGGCGAAGCGCTGCCCGGGCCGGACCTCCCCGACCTGCTCGGCGGTGACCGTCCGCCCGTCCACCTCGACCCGGCCCTCGCGCTGCAGCACGCCCACGGCGGGCCCGTGCAGGCCGAGTTCGCGCAGCCGGTCGGGGCGCAGCCGCAGGCCGTCGGGTTCGGTCAGCCGGTAGCCGAACGACTCCACCGGGTGGGAGAGTCGCACCGCGGCCAGCGCGAACGGGGCGCCGGGGGCGTCGAGCGGGCCCGGCTCCGCGATCGGGCGCTCCCTGATCTCGGCGGTGGCGTGGTAGGCGCTGGCGTGCCGCAGCCGGTCGAAGAACTCCTGCCCGGACGCCGGGTAGTAGGCGTCCACCGGGTGCGGCACCCGGTCCAGGTTGATCCGCTGGACGATGCCGGGCAGGCCCAGGCAGTGGTCGCCGTGGAAGTGCGTCACCGCGATCCGGCTGATCCCGGTGGCGCTCACCCCCGCGTGCAGCATCTGCCGCTGGGTGCCCTCCCCCGGGTCGAACAGCAGCCCCTCGCCGTCCCAGCGCAGCAGGTACCCGTTGTGGTTGCGGTGCCTGGTCGGCACCTGGCTGGCGGTGCCGAGGACGACGAGTTCACGCTGCGACAACGCTCAGACCAGTCCTTCGGCGAGCGGCTTGCCGCCCAGCACGTGCACGTGCGCGTGGAACACGGTCTGCCCGGCCTCCGCACCGGTGTTGAAGATCAGCCGGTACGCCTCCAGGCCCTCGCCCGCCGCCGCGGCGCCCGCCTCGACGAGCAGCTCGGCCGCGATCTCCGGTTCGGCGGCGGCCAGTTCGGCCGCGTTGGGGTGGTGCACCCGGGGGATCACCAGCAGGTGCACGGGCGCCTGCGGGTTGATGTCCCGGAAGGTCAGCGTCCGCTCGCTCTTCCGTACCACGGTCGCCGGGACGTCCCCCGACACGATCTTGCAGAACACGCAGTCCGCCTGCGGCTCGCCGGCCATCTCCCGCGCTCCTTCCCGAGCGTCCGTCACTGGTGCCACGACCTTACAGCGGTCAGCGCACCACGATCCGGTAGGTCCGGTGTTCGCGGTACTCCTCGTCGAACCGCCCGCAGGACTCCCGGCAGTTGTCGACCGTCAGCTCGGTGGTGCCGCGGCCCACCGCCCGGAACACCAGGTACAGCTCGCCGCCGTTGCCCAGGTAGTGCGGGTTGCCGCGGACCCGGTCGGTGCCGGTGAAGGCCACCACCGCCGGGTCGGGCGCGGGGGCCACCGGTCGGTGCTCGGTGCCCGGCTGCACGGCCAGCTTCCAGTGCAGCGAGAACACCTGGCCGCGGCGGACCGAGATCTCCCGGGCGTCCGAGGGGAAGACCCGGCCGTGGTTGGTCCGCCGCTCCTCCCCCCAGACCGGCGCCACCAGCACCAGCAGCACCGCCGCCCAGGCGGCCCGTCCCCTGGTCACCCGCGGCACCCGCAGCCGTGCGGACCGCACCCACCGCAGCGCACTCACCCGCGGCGCCCCGGGCGGCCGGTGCGGCGCAGTTCGAGGAGCGCGGCGACCGCCTCCAGCCAGTCGGCCACCAGCGCCCCGGCGGCCGGGTCGTCGGCGTCCAGCACCGCGGCGGCCCCGTCCAGCCACTCCCCGGCCAGTTCCGCCGCGCCGGGGCCGACCAGCGGCTCCGGCAGCCCGGCGGCGGCCCGGAGCCCGGCGGCCCGGACCACCTCGGACAGGTAGGAGACGGCGTACGGGGGCACCTCGCACCGTTCGGCCCGCAGCGCGGCGGCCACCGCCCCGTCGGCGAACAGCGCCCGGCGGTGCGGCCCGTCCGCGGGCAGGCCGAAGCGCAGCAGCGCGGGCACGTCCAGGGCGGCGAGTTCGGCGTCGGTCCGGCCGGGCGGGGGCGCGGGGCTGTTCATCGGTGGGCTCGGCTCACTTCGGTAGGCGGACGCTGGTGGCGGTGTTCATCGGGGAGGGCTGGTCGAGGGCGTTGCCCATCCGGTTGTCGACGAAGTCGTCCTCGGTGATCCAGACGGTGTAGCCCCACGGGTTGTAGACCTGGAGCTTGTCGCCGCTGTGCCCGATGATCATCAGTTGGTGGCCCTGGTCGCCGCCGCGGATGGTCACCGGGACGGGCCGCCCCCCGTCCACCGCCTTCTCGACGTCGATCAGCACGTCGCGCCGGGCGTCCTGGCCGCCCAGGTCGACGTTGCGGTACTCGGTGCCGGTGACCGCGCCGACCTCCTGGTTCATCACGTCCCGGGACTGGCCGTCGCTCAGGCCGTCCCGCCCGACCAGCGGCAGGTCCTGGTACCACTCCCGGCTGCCCCGGTAGACCCGGTTCTGCTCGGCGGTCAGCCGCTGGGTGAAGGCGTCCTTGTTGTCGTACCCCGGGTCGCCGGGGTGGCCGCCGGTGGTGAGCTGCAGGGCGTAGACCGGGTCGGCCATCGCCCGCATCGTGACGGTGGAGGCGGCCACGCAGGTCGGGGCGGCGTCGGCCTGCTGCCAGCGGGCGCCGGGCTCGCCGACCGGCCGGAGGTGGGCGGTGCCGGCCGTGGGGGCGGCCGAGTCGAGCCGGACGGGGCTGAGCCGGTCGCCCAGCCAGTGCGGGTCGGCGCCGTGGTCGTGGATCTGCCGGTCGAAGGCGGCGACCTCGTCGACGCCGTGGCCCGCGGCCAGCGCCTTCAGCAGGTAGGCGCGCTCCTGGGGCGAGCGGGAGTCGGCGAGCAGCCGGTCCATCCGCTGCCGGTCGGCGGGGGCGAGGCGGTCGAGGGCCTGGCCCGCGCGGGCGGCGTCCTGCGGGCCGAGGATGCGGTTGAGGTCGCCGAGGGCGGTGGTGGCGGTGAGCGTCAGGCGGTCGGCGGCGCTCAGGCCCCGGGCCCGCAGCCGGGCCGCCTCGGCCCCGGCGGCGAGCCGGTTGAGTTCGGCGGCGGCGCGGTGCCCGGCCTCCTCGGCCTGCTGCGCGGCGTCGAGCATCGCGGCGATGCCCTCCTCGGCGGCGGCCTTGGCCTCGTGCATCCGGTCGTCGTCCCAGGAGGTCGGGTCGGGCAGGCCCTCCCAGGTGGTGAGGTCGGCGAGCAGGTGGGAGGCGTGGAGCAGCGGGTCGCGGGCGGCGGCGTGCCGGGCCCGGGCGTGGTCGAGCGCGTCGCACAGTTCGAGCAGCCGCCGCCCGGCCTGCTGGTGGGCGCGGCCCATCCGGTCCAGGTCGTCCGCCGCGGCCTTGACCACCTCGGCCGCGCTCTCGCCGACCCGTCCGGTCCACGCCTCCGGGAGTTCGGCGGAGCCGATGCCGACCACCGTCAGCCAGACCTCGGAGATCCGGGCGGCGGCGTCGACGCAGGCCCGGCCGAGGGTGTCGAGCGCGTCGGGGCTGCCTGCGGGCCCGGGGAGCCGGACGGCCGCGTCCACGGCGTCCTTCAGGTCGCCCGCGCCCCACATCCCGTGCGCGGCGGCGATGGTGCGGCCGAGCGATTCGACCCGTTCCCGGTGCGTCCTCATCGTCGTGCCGACTCCCCCTCAGCGGTGGCGAGTTGCTTCCCGTGGTGCCCGCTCCCCGGCCGGTGCGGGTGGTTCACCACCGCTGCCGGGTCAGCGCCCCGGCCACCGCGTGGTCGGTGTCGCGGTAGTTGGCGGCGCTGCGCCGCACCTTGTCGGCGAGCTCGTGCAGGGCCTCGACGTCGAGCAGCCGCTCGTCCCGCCAGGCGGCGAAGAAGGCGGCCGCCGCGTCGGCCACGCCGTAGTCGCCGACCCGGGCGGCCGTGAACTCGCCCAGGCACTCCAGCCCGCCGCCCGCCGCCGCCAGGTCGTCCCCGGCCCGGTCGAGCTTCCGGCCGCACTCCTCCAGCACCTCGTGGTCCACGCTGAAATCCGGTGTTCCCAACGCTCCCCCCGCGGTCGTCACTGCGTGCACCCTAGCGGTAACCGCCCGGCGCCGGAAGGACGCCTCGGGAAACCGGGCGCCGTGCGGGCGAACGGTCGTTCGCCGACGCACCTTCCCGGGCGGGCTCAGTCCAGCGGGGGCGGGGTCTTGGCGGGGGTGCGGTCCAGCGCGTCCAGGGCGAGGCGGACGGCGGTCTCCAGCTGCGGGTCGCGCCCGGCCGCCCAGTCGTGCGGGGCGATCGGGACCTCCACGTCGGGGGTGACGCCGCGGTTCTCCAGCTGCCAGCCGTAACCCTCCAGCCAGAAGGAGTACTTGGGCTGGGTGACCAGCGTCCCGTCCACCAGCGCGTACCGGCTGTCGATGCCGATGACGCCGCCCCAGGTGCGGGTGCCCACCACCGGGCCGATGCCGAGCGCCTGGATCGCCGCGTTGACGATGTCGCCGTCCGAGCCGGAGAACTCGTTGGCCAGCGCGACCACCGGGCCGCGCGGGGCGTCGCCGGGGTACGGGTCGGGGTGGGCGAGGTCGCGGCCGTGGTTCCAGCCGACGATCCGGCGGGCCAGCTTCTCGACGATCAGCTGCGAGGTGTGGCCGCCGCGGTTCTCCCGCAGGTCGAGGACGATCCCCTCCAGGGACATCTCGAACCGCAGGTCGCGGTGGAGCTGCGCCCAGCCCGCGCTCTGCATGTCGGGCACGTGCAGGTAGCCGAGCCGCCCGCCGGACAGCTCGCGGACGGCGGCCCGCCGCCCGGCGACCCAGTCGTGGTAGCGCAGCGCCTCCTCGTCGTCGAGCGGCACCACGACGGGGTGGCGCTCGCCGTCCTTGCCGCTGACGGTGAGCTCGACCGGCTGGTCGGCGGTGCCCGCCAGCAGCGGGGCCGGACCGGCCACCGGGTCGACCGGCCGCCCGTTGACCGCCAGGACCGCGTCGCCGGGCCGGACCGCCACGCCGGGCGCGGCCAGCGGCGAGCGGGCCCGCGGGTCGGAGGACTCGCCGGGCAGCACCCGGGCCACCCGCCACACCTCGCCGTCGCGCACCAGGTCCGCCCCCAGCAGGCCCTGCAGCCGGGCCGGCTCGGTGCCGCGGCCGGGCGGCAGCACGTACGCGTGCGAGGTGCCGAGCTCGCCGACCGTCTCCCACAGCAGGTCGACCAGGTCGGAGTGGCTGCCGAGGTGCTCCACCAGCGGCCGGTAGCGCTCCAGCACGCCCGCCCAGTCGACGCCGTTCAGGTCGGCGCGCCAGAAGTTGTCGCGCATCAGGCGGCCGTTCTCGTCGAACATCTGCCGCCACTCGGCGGCCGGGTCGACGGTGACCCGGACCCGGTCCAGACCGACGTCGACCTCGTCGTCCTCCCCGGCCTTCTGGTCGGCGGGCACGATCCGCAGCGAGCCGCCCTCCAGCACCGCCACCCGGGCGCCGTCGCCGCTGACCGCGAACGCGTCGACGCCGGTGAGCAGTTCCTCCGCCCGACGCTTCCCCAGGTCGAACCGCTCCAGCGCGGTGCGGGCCGGCTCCTCGTCCAACGAGGCGGCGCTGTCGCCGAGTTCACCGCCGAACGGGAACCTGGTCCACAGCACCCCGTCCTTCGCCGCGCGCAGCGCCCCGAACCGCCCGGCCTCCACCGGGAACGGCACGATCCGGTCGGCGAGGCCCTCCAGGTCGACCCGGGTGCTCGGCGCCGCGCCGTCCTTCTCGCCGTCCTTGGCGTCCTCCTCCTCGCCGCCCACCGGCCGCCCGCCGCGCTGCGGGCCGAACGGCGACGGGGTGTCGGCGGCCAGCGTCAGCAGGTACGGGCGGGTGCCGCCGGGGAAGGACAGGTCGAAGGCGTGCTGGTCGTACACCGGGTCGAAGGTGCGCACCGAGAGGAACGCCAGGTGCTTGCCGTCCGCGGTGAAGGCGGGCGAGTAGTCGTGGAAGCGCTGCGGGGTGGCCTCGCTGACGGTGCGCGAGGTCAGGTCGGCCAGCATCACCTGCCGCAGCGACCACGGGCCCAGCACCGGCTGCGACCAGGCCAGCCACGCCGAGTCCGGGCTGAACACCAACCCGCTGACCTCGCCGTCCCCGCTGTGCGCCAGCTCGTTGACCGCGCCGTCGCTGAGCGCCACCAGCAGCACCCGGCCGTCGTGCGAGGCCACCGCGAGCTGCCTGCCGTCCGGCGAGACCGCCAGGCCGCGCACCCGGCCGAGCTGCCCGGCCGCCAGCCGCCGCCGCTCCGCGCCCAGCACCGCCGGGGCGAACTCCAGCGCGTCCTCGCCCTCCGCGTCGGTCACCCACACCGCGCCCTGCGCGCCCTGCTCACCGGGCACCACCCGCGCCAGGCGGCCCCGCACCCCCGGCGTCTCGTCCAGCACCCGGGCCGGGCCCTCCCGGTGGGTCACCCAGTGCACCGTACCGCGCACCACCACGGCCGCGGCCCGGCCGGTGCGGTCCGGGGCGGCGGTCTCCACCTGCCCGGCGGCGGGGGTCGGGTGCGGACGGCGCCCGGTGCGGGGCCCGGCCGGACGCACCTCCAGGCGGCGCGGCCCGGCCCCGTCCAGGTCGTCCAGCAGCCACAGCTCGCCCGCGCTCTGCCAGATCACCCGGCGGCCGTCGGTGGACGCCTGCCGGGCGTAGAACCCACCCTCCGCCGACCCGTGCGCCCGCAGGTCCGAACCGTCCGGGAGGCTGGAGTACAGCCGCCCGACGCCCTCGTGGTCGGACAGGAACGCGACCCGGTCCCCGACCCACATCGGGCACTCCAACTGCCCGTCCAGATCGGCGTGCAGCCGCTCGAACTCCGCCGCGCCGATCCACAGCTTCCCGGCCCGGCCGCCCCGGTACCGCTTCCAGTGCGCGGCCTCCCGGTTGTGCGTCCCCAGCAGCACCCGCCCGCCGGCGGCACCCTCCGGCACCGGCTCGAACGCCAGCGCCCCGACCGGCCCGTACGGCAGCCGCGACGGCTCCCCGCCGTCCAGCGGCACCGCGAACGCCCAGGTCCGCCGGATCGTCTCCTGCCCCGCCGCGGTGATCGCCAGCGGCCGCCCGTCCGCGCTCCACCCCACCAGCGCGGTGTACGGGCTCCCCCAGTACGTCAACCGCCGCGCCGCCCCGCCCTCCACCGACCCGACGTGCACCTCCGGCGCCCCGTCCCGGCCCGACGCCCACGCCAACGACCGCCCGTCCGGCGAGAACCGCACCGCCCCCACCGGCGCCCGGTCCGCCGTCACCCGCCAGGCCCGCCCGCCCTCCACGGGCGCCAACCAGACGTCGTCCTCGGCGACGAACGCCACGACGTCGCCGTGCAGGTGGGGGTGGCGCAGGTAGCCGCGCGTAGATTCGGTCATCCCGCCAGCCTAGGACGGGAAGCCCACGATCCGTCAGAAGAAGCCGCGAAAGCCGAAGGGCGAAACCGGGGCCGCGAGGAACTGCGCGGCCAACCGCTGCGAAAGCAGGGGCGCGAGGAACTGCGCGGCCAACCGAGCACCCCCAGCCAGATCGCGACGCAGGAGGGCAACTTGCACTATCCCGCGACCTCGCTGACGTGCCACTCCCGCAGCGCGCAGTTCCCCGCGCCCCTGGCTGCCCCCTGCTTATCCCCAGCGCCCCGTGCGCCCGAGCAGGAGGGCGCCCGCCGCGACCCCCGCCGTGGAGGTGCGCAGGACGGAGGGGCCGAGGCGGTGGGGGGTGGCGCCGGCTTCGGCGAAGGCGGCGATCTCGTCCGGGGAGACCCCGCCCTCGGGCCCGACGACCAGGACGATCTCGCCCCCGGCGGGCAGTTGCGCGGTGGCCAGCGGCAGCGACCCTTCCTCGTGGAGGACGGCCGCGAAGCTCGCCCCCGCGAGCAGCGGCAGCAGTTGCCGGGTGGTGGCGAGCTCCCGGACCTCCGGGAACCGCAGACGCCGCGACTGCTTGCCCGCTTCGCGGGCGGTGGCCCGCCACTTGGCGAGCGCCTTGGCCCCGCGGTCGCCCTTCCACTGGGTGATGCAGCGGGAGGCGGCCCAGGGGACGATCGCGTCGATCCCGGCCTCGGTCATGGTCTCGACGGCGAGTTCGCCGCGGTCGCCCTTGGGGAGGGCCTGGACGACGGTGATCCGGGGTGCGGGTTCGGGTTCGTCGCGGACGGCGGTGACCAGGACGTCGAGGGCGTCCTTGCCGTGCAGGGCGGCGACGGTGCCGTCGGCGCCGCGGCCCCGGCCGTCGGCGAGGGTGAGGGCCTCGCCGGGTTCGAGGCGTTTGACGGCGACGGCGTGGCGGCCCTCGGGCCCGTCGAGCCGGACGGTCGCGCCGGGGGCGGCGCCCGTCAGGTCGTCGACGACGAACACGGGTGCGGTCATCGGTGCAGCGGTCCTCTCGGCAGGGCCCATCGAAAACGGCCGGGAACGGCGGGGGCACGCGGCCCCTCCACCGTTCCCGGCCCCGGGAAACAACAGAGGTCTCACCGACCGTTGAAGGCGTCCTTCAGCCGGGAGAACAGGCCCTGCTGGCCGGGCGCGAACTGCCCGGAGGGACGCTCCTCGCCGCGGAGCATGGCGAGCCGCCGCAGCAGCTCCTCCTGCTCGGGGTCGAGCTTGGTGGGCGTCTGCACCTCGACGTGCACTATCAGGTCGCCCCGGCCGCCGCCGCGCAGGTGGGTGATGCCGCGGCCGTGCAGGGGGATCGACTGGCCGGACTGGGTGCCGGGCCGGATGTCGACCTCCTCCAGGCCGTCGAGGGTCTGCAGCGGCACCTGGGTGCCGAGCGACGCCGCGGTCATCGGGATGGTGACGGTGCAGTGCAGGTCGTCGCCGCGCCGCTGGAAGGTCGGATGGCTGGTCTCGGCGATCTCGACGTACAGGTCGCCGGCGGGGCCGCCGCCGGGGCCGACCTCGCCCTCGCCGGCCAGCTGGATCCGGGTGCCGTTGTCGACGCCGGCCGGGATCTTGACGGTGAGGGTGCGCCGGGCGCGGACCCGGCCGTCGCCCGCGCACTCGGGGCAGGGAGTGGGGACGACGGTGCCGAAGCCCTGGCACTGCGGGCAGGGGCGGGAGGTCATGACCTGGCCCAGGAAGGACCGGGTGACCTGGGAGACCTCGCCCTTGCCGCGGCACATGTCGCAGGTCTGGGCGGAGGTGCCGGGGGCGGCGCCCTCGCCGTTGCAGGTGGTGCAGGTGACGGCGGTGTCGACCTGGAGCTCCTTGGTGGTGCCGAACGCGGCCTCCTCCAGGGTGATCTCCAGCCGGATCATGGCGTCCTGGCCGCGGCGGGTGCGCGAGCGCGGGCCGCGCTGGCCGGTCGCGGCGCCGAAGAAGGCGTCCATGATGTCGGAGAAGCCGAACCCGGCCGCCCCGGCGCCGAACCCGCCCGCGCCGCCGCCGTTGGGCGAGAGCGGGTCCCCGCCGAGGTCGTAGACCTGGCGCTTCTGCGGGTCGGAGAGCACCTCGTAGGCGGCGTTGATCTCCTTGAACCGCTCCTGCGTCTTCGGGTCCGGGTTGACGTCCGGGTGCAGTTCACGGGCGAGGCGCCGGAACGCCTTCTTGATCTCGTCCTGCCCCGCGTCGCGTCGGACGCCGAGTACCGCGTAGTAGTCCGTGGCCACCAAATGCTCCGGTTTGTTCCGCCTCTAGAAGTGCCTGCGACGGCACGCTGGTTGTTGCGCCGTTCCGCTGCGCCTGCGCCGTTCCGTTACGACTCCGCCAGGATCTGGCCGACGTACCGTGCCACCGCTCGCACCGCCCCCATTGTGCCCGGGTAATCCATCCGGGTCGGACCGATCACTCCCAGCTTTGCCACGCTCTGGTCGCCCGAACCGTAACCGACCGAGACGACCGACGTGGAATTGAGCCCCTCGTAGGCGATCTCGTGGCCGATCCGGACCGTCATCGCGGAGTCCGCCGTCTCACCCAGCAGGCGCAACAGCACCACCTGCTCCTCCAGCGCCTCCAGGACCGGCCGGATGGTGAGCGGGAAGTCGTGGCCGAAGCGGGTCAGGTTGGCGGTGCCCGCCAGCATGATCCGCTCCTCGTTCTGTTCGGCCAGCGCCTCGAACAGGACCGCCAGCACGGTGCTGACGGCGGGCCGGTCGGCGGGCTCGAAGCCGGCCGGCAGGTCCTCCAGGACGGTCGGCACCTCGGGCAGCCGACAGCCGCCCGCCATGCCGTTGAGCCTGGCCCGCAGGTCGCCGAGCAGGGCCTCGCCGACCGGGGCCGGGCAGTCGACCATCCGCTGCTCGACCCGGCCGGTGTTGGTGATCAGCACCAGCATCAGCTTGGTCGGGGTGAGCGACACCAGTTCGATGTGCCGCACGGTGGAGCGGGTCAGCGAGGGGTACTGGACGACCGCGACCTGCCGGGTCAGCTGGGCCAGCAGCCGCACCGTCCGGGCGACCACGTCGTCCAGGTCGACCGCGCCCTCCAGGAAGTGCCGGATCGCCCGGCGCTCGGGAGCGGTCATCGGCTTGACCTCGGCGAGCCGGTCGACGAACAGCCGGTAGCCCTTGTCGGTGGGGATCCGGCCCGCGCTGGTGTGCGGCTGGTGGATGTACCCCTCCTCCTCCAGCGCGGCCATGTCGTTGCGGACGGTCGCCGGGGAGACGCCCAGGTTGTGGCGCTCCACCAGGGCCTTGGAGCCGACCGGCTCCTCGGTGCCCACGTAGTCCTGGACGATCGCCCGGAGCACCGCGAGCCGCCGCTCGTCCAGTGGCCGGACGGACGGGCGCGTGTCGATGAGTCGGCCGTCGGGCTTGCTGTCGTCCGGCATGGGCAGGCACCTCCGTCGTCGTCCGTGGTTCCGGTGTCCGGTCCGGGCCTGGCACTCAACTGGGCAGAGTGCCAGAACCGTACCTGCCAGTGTACGGCCCGGGCCTGACGGCAGGAACGGCCCGCCCGCGTGATCCTCGTCCGGTGCGGCCGCGACGCGCCCGGGGCGCGTCCCCTTCCCGCCGATTCCCACCGAATTCCCCCCGTTTCGGATGGTGCCCGGCGGGCCGCCCGGTGGCAGCATCGAAGGCGAGCGGGGCGTCCGGGCGAGCGGCCGGGCCCGGCCCGCACGAGGCAGAGGAGGAGCAGCGATGTCCGCTTCCCAGCACTCCCGGTTCACCCCCGACCGCGGCCTGACCGGCCGGATGGTCACCACCATGTTCCTGATCGGGCTGCTCTACGTGGGCTTCACCGGCCTGCTGATCGTGCTGCTGCGCGGCGCCTGGCCGCTGGTGGTGCTGATCTCGGGCGGCCTGTTCGTCGCCCAGTTCTGGTTCTCCGACAAGATCACCGAGCGGGCGATGGGCGCCCACCGGGTCACCCCCGAGCAGTACCCGCAACTGCACGGCGCGGTGGACCGGCTGTGCGCGCTGGCCGACATGCCCAAGCCGCGGGTCGCGGTCGCCGACAACGACATGCCCAACGCCTTCGCCACCGGCCGCAACCCGCAGAACGCGGTGGTCTGCGTGACCACCGGCCTGCTGCGCCGCCTGGAGCCGGAGGAGCTGGAGGGCGTGCTGGCGCACGAGCTGTCGCACGTCGCGCACCGGGACGTCGCGGTGATGACGGTGGCCGGGTTCCTCGGCGTGCTGGCCGGCGCGATGACCAGGATCGCCCTGTACGGCGGGATGATGGGCGGCGGCAACCGCAACAGCAACGACCAGAACGCGGCGATCGCGATGGTGCTGATCCCGCTGGCCTCGATGGTGGTGTACGCGATCAGCTTCCTGCTGACCAGGCTGCTGTCCCGCTACCGCGAGCTGGCCGCCGACCGGGCCGCCGCCCAGCTGACCGGGCGGCCCGCCGCGCTGGCCTCGGCGCTGACCAAGGTGACCGGGCAGATCGCCGCCATCCCGACCAAGGACCTGCGGCAGGCCCAGCCGTACAACGCCTTCTACTTCGCCCCGGCGCTGAGCGCCAAGGAGACGGCCGCGCGGCTGCTGGCCACCCACCCGTCGCTGGAGCAGCGGCTGGCGCAGCTGCGGAAGGTCTCCGAAGAACTCGGGCGCTGAGCCCGCCCCCAGACACGAGGAGCGCTGCACGTGGGATTCCTGGACGCCCTGTTCGGCCGGAGCAAGCCGGTGAAGCCCGACCTCGACCAGCTGTTCGGCGTCCCGTCGGCGGCGCTGACCCTGCAGGCCGCCAAGGGGTTCACCCCGACCGGCCTCGGCTCGGTGTGCTTCGCCGCGGTCGAGGGCGCCGCCTTCACCGAGGTGCAGCGGCAGGTGCGGGCGCTGCTGGACGCGGACACCGGGCGCGGCGGCGTCCCGGTCGAGGCCTCCCGGGACGCGTACGGGTACTCCTGGCTGCTGGCCCGGCACACCCCCGAGGAACTGCCCGACCTGGTCAACGACCTGCACGCGGTCAACAGCGAGCTGGAGGCGAACGGCTTCGGGCCGCAGCTGCTCTGCTCGCTGGTCGGCTTCCGGGACGCCGAGGGCCGCTCGCTGGCGCTGGTGTACCTGTACAAGCGCGGCACCTTCTACCCGATGTGCAAGGTCGCCGGGCAGGAGAAGCGGAACAACCCGCTGGAGATCGAGGTCTCCGACCTGCTCCGCGACGACCTGCGGATCGAGCCGGACCTGTCGCGCTGGTTCCCGGTCTGGGGCGCGCCGGGCATCGAGGACTGAGCCCGCGACTCACCCGGGCCCCACCCGCCCGGGCCCTCACCCGGCGAGGGCGCTCCGGTAGGCGGCCACGGCCGCGCCGGCGGCCCGCAGCAGGTCCGGGGACTCCTGCTCGCTGACCACCTCCTGGATGATCAGCAGCACGTCGTCGCCGACGGGCAGCACCACGGTCCGGTCGACCCAGGTGAGGCCGAGGTGGTCGGAGCGGTCGGCCGTGCGCAGCAGCAGGCCCCCGCCGAGCGGGCCGACGTCGAGCGGTTCGGCGGTGACGGTCCGCTCCGTCCTGTCGCTCCCGTCGCCCCTGGCGACGGGCCCGGCGCAGCGCAGGGCGGCGGCCCTCAGTTCGGCGATCACCCGGGCGGCCCGGCCGGGCGGGTAGCGGTCCAGCGACTCCTGGCCGAACCAGCCCAGGTCCTCCACGTCGTCCTCGGCCGGGGAGCGCTGCAGCCCCACCGCGACGTCCTCCAGCGGCGGGGCGTGCCTGGTCACGAAGGCGCTGACCCCGATGTCGTCGCAGGGCATCGACGCCAGCGGTTCCGGGCTCGGACGGGTCGGGCCGCCGGGCGCCCGGGTGGTCGTCGACTCCACCTCGTTGGTGTTCAGCGTGAAGCCGACCGGCAGCCGCAGCTTGGTCAGCAGCCCGTCCCGCAGCACCTGCGGCGCCCGCCCGCCGACCCCGCCACCGCCCGTCCCGCCACTGGCCGTCCCGCCACTGGCCGTCCCACCGGTGGCCGCGTCGGTGGCTGCCGCGTCACCGGCCTTCCGGGCGGCACCGCTCCCGTCGCCGCCCTCCGAGCAGCCGACGGCCGCGCCCAGCACCACCGCGACGGCCGCCGCCGCCCACCACCATCGCCGTCCGTACACCCGTTCCCCCTCCGCCCGCCGCCCGCCGCGACTGCCGGAAAATATCCCACGCCGCCGACCGGGCGGGGACCTAGGGTGGTCGATCGTGATCGACTGGAGCGCCCTCCCCGACCGCGACCCCTCCGAGGCCGAGCTGTCCGCCGTCAGCGCGGCGCTGCGCTCGCCCGATCCGGTGGAGCGCGACGAACGGGCCTACCCGCGGCTGGTCGGCTGGGTGCCCGGGCTGTCCGAGGAGCGCCGGCTGGCCCTCGGCGACGCGATGGCGGACCGCTTCGCGGACCCGGAGGTCCAGGCCCGGACGTTCGCCCCGCTGGTGCTGGCCGCCGTGGTGCGGGGCGGCACGCCGCGCCCCGGGTGGCTGGAGGCGTTCGCCCGCTGGTACCCGGCCGAGACCGACCTGCGCGGCCACCACCCCGAGCTGGGCTGGCTGCACGCCGTCGCGCACGGCGCCGACCTGCTGGCCGCGTTCGGGCAGCGGCCGGAGGTCGACCCCGAGCCGCTGACGGTGCTGGGCTCGGCCCGGTTGCTGGCCCCGACCGACCACGTCTTCGACGCGATGGAGGACGACCGCCTCGGCCACGCGCTCGCCCTGACCCTGACCCGGCCGGAGCTGACGGAGCGCCAGGCGGTCGGCTGGCTGGACGCGGTGGAGGAGGCGTTCGCCGCGGGGGAACCGGGGCCGGTGCCCGCCGAGGTCTCCAACACCCTGCGCACCCTGCGGGTGGTGCACCTGCTGGCGCTGCGCGGCGTGCGCTCGCGCTGGGGCGCGCCGGAGGTGCGGGCGCTGCCGTACGGCGCGGCGGTCGCCGGGCGGATCGCCGCGGTGCTGGCGGTGGCGGCGCCGTACGCGGGCTGAACCGGGCCGACCCGAGCCGAGCCGGACTGACGGGCCGTCCCCTTCCGTAGACTGCCGCCCATGCGGAGCAGGGAGTACGGGCCGGATCTGACCCCGCCGTGGAAGCGGCAGCAGCCCGCGCCCGAGGTGGCGGCGGAGCGGGACCTGGTGGTGGAGGAGGCGGCGACCGGGTTCTGCGGGGCGGTGGTGCGCTGCGAGCGGACGGCCGAGGGGTTCACCGTCACCTTGGAGGACCGTTTCGGCAAGCACCGGGTGTTCCCGCTGGTGCCGCGCGGATTCCTGCTGGAGGGGCGGGTGGTGACGCTGGTGCGTCCCGCCGCGGCGGCTCCGGCCCCGCCGCGCGGGCCGGGGCGGACGGCGTCCGGTTCGGTCGCGGTGCCGGGGGCGCGGGCCCGGGTGGCCCGCGAGTCGCGGATCTACGTCGAGGGGCGGCACGACGCCGAGCTGGTCGAACGGGTCTGGGGCGACGACCTGCGGATCGAGGGCGTGGTGGTGGAGTACCTGGAGGGCGTGGACGACCTGCCCGCCATCGTCGAGGCCTTCGCGCCCGGCCCCGGCCGCCGGCTGGGCGTGCTGGTCGACCACCTGCTGCCCGGCACCAAGGAGCACCGGATCGCCGAGCGGGTGACCGGCGACCACGTGCTGGTCGTCGGCCACCCGTACGTGGACGTCTGGCAGGCGGTCAAGCCCGCCGCCCTGGGCATCGCCGCCTGGCCCGAGGTGCCGCGCGGCGAGGTGTGGAAGGAGGGCGTCTGCCGCCGCCTGGGCTGGCCGGTGGACACCCCCGCGGCCTGGAAGCGGATCCTGGCCGCGGTCGACGGCTGGAAGGACCTGGAGCCCGAACTGCTCGGCCGCGTCGAGGAGTTGATCGACTTCGTCACCCTGCCCGGCGGGGGCGGCGCCTGACCTGGCGGGGCCGGGCCGGGGCGCCTCTCGGACCCGTTCAGTCGACCAGGTCGCGGACCACCCCGTCCGCCAGCAGCCGCCCGCGCAGGGTCAGCGCGGCCCGGCCCGCCGCGTACGGCACGGGCTCCAGCAGGCCGTCGGCGAGGGCCCGGTCGGCGGCGGCGCGGCCGTCGGCGGTGAGCAGGTCGAGCGGGCAGCCCTCGGCCAGGCGCAGTTCCAGCAGGATGCGCTCGACCCGGCGGTCCTCGTCGGCCAGCACCTCGCGGCCGAGCGCGGGGGTGCGGCCCTCGGCCAGCGCCTGGGCGTACGCGGCGGGGTGCTTGGCGTTCCACCAGCGGACGCCGCCGACGTGGCTGTGCGCGCCCGGTCCGGCGCCCCACCAGTCGGCTCCGGTCCAGTACAGCTCGTTGTGGCGGCAGCGGCCCGCGGGGGTGGTGGCCCAGTTGGAGACCTCGTACCAGTGGTACCCGGCGGCGGCGAGCGCCGTCTCGGCCATCAGGTAGCGGTCGGCGTGCACGTCGTCGTCGATCATCGGGAGTTCGCCGCGCTTGACCCGGGCGGCGAGCCGGGTGCCGTCCTCGACGATCAGCGAGTAGGCGGAGACGTGGTCGGGCCCGGCGCCGATCGCCGCGTCCAGCGAGGCCTGCCAGTCCCGGTCGCTCTCGCCGGGGGTGCCGTAGATCAGGTCGAGGTTGACGTGCTCGAAGCCGGCCGCGCGGGCCTCGGCGACGCAGGCCTCGGGGCGGCCGGGGGTGTGGTGGCGGTCGAGCAGGGCGAGCACGTGCGGGCGGGCGCTCTGCATGCCGAAGGAGACCCGGTTGTAGCCGCCCTCGCGCAGTTCGGCCAGGTACGCCGGGTCGACGGACTCCGGGTTGGCCTCGGTGGTGACCTCGGCGCCGGGGGCGAGCCCGAACTCCTCGCGCAGCGCGGCCAGCATCCGCACCAGGTCGCGGGCGGGCAGCAGGGTCGGGGTGCCGCCGCCGAGGAAGACCGTCTCGACCGGCAGGTCGACCTCTCCGAGGACGCGGCGGGCCTGCCGGATCTCGGCGATGACGTTGTCCGCGTACGTCTCCTGCGAGGCGACCGCGCCGGAGGAACGCAGCTCGGTGGCGGTGTAGGTGTTGAAGTCGCAGTAGCCGCAGCGGCTGGCGCAGTACGGCACGTGCAGGTAGAAGCCGAACGGCCGCCCGCCGAGTCCGTGCAGGGCGTGGGCGGGCAGCGAGCCGTCGGACGGCACCGGTTCGCCGTCGGGGAGTGCGGAGGGCATGCCCCCCATTGTCCGGTAGCGGCCGGCGAAACCCGAAGGGGGTCCGCAGGCCGTACCGGACGGACGGGGCTCAGGCCTCGTTGGTGCCCGCGTACATCGCGCCGACCGCGTCCGCGTACGTCCGCTCGACCACCGGGCGCTTGATCTTGAGGCTCGGGGTGAGCTCGCCGTGCTCGATGTCCAGGTCGCGCGGGAGCAGCGTGAACTTCTTGATCGTCTGCCAGCGCTGCAGCTCGCCGTTGAGGCGCCGGACGAAGCCGTCGATCAGCTCGACGGTGGCCGGGTCGGCGACCACCTCGGCGTACGACTTGCCGGCCAGGCCGTGCTCGGCGGCCCACGGCATGATCACCGCCTCGTCCAGGCCGATCAGCGCGGTGCAGTAGTTGCGGCCGTTGCCGATCACCAGGACGTTGCTGACGAACGGGCAGATCGCCTTGAACTTGCCCTCCACCTCGCTGGGCGCGACGTACTTGCCGCCGGAGGTCTTGAACATGTCCTTCTTGCGGTCGGTGATCCGCAGGTAGCCGCCCTCGCCGAGCTCGCCGATGTCGCCGGTGTGGAACCAGCCGTCCGGCTCCAGCACCTCGGCGGTCTGCTCGGGCATCTCGTGGTAGCCGCGCATGATGCCCGGGCCGCGCAGCAGGATCTCGCCGTCCTCGCCGATCCGCACCTCGGTGCCGGGCAGCGGCAGGCCGACGGTGCCGACCCGGAAGTCCTCGGCCCGGTTGACCGTGGAGCCGGCCGAGGTCTCGGTCAGGCCGTAGCCCTCCAGCACCGGGACGCCCGCGCCCTTGAAGAAGTAGCCGATCTCCGGGGCCAGCGCCGCGCTGCCCGAGACCGCGCCGCGCAGCCGACCGCCGAACGCGGCCCGGATCTTGGTGTACACCAGCTTGTCGGCCAGCGCGTGCTGCAGCCGCAGGCCCAGCGGGGCGCTCTCCCGCCCGGTGGCGACCTGCGCGGCCTGGACGGTCTGCGCGTAGGAGCGGGCCACCCGGGCCGCCCACATGAAGATCTTGTACTTGGCGCCGCCCTCGGCCCGGGCCTTGCTCGCGATGCCGTTGTAGACCTTCTCGAAGATCCGCGGCGCGGAGGCCATCAGGGTCGGGCGGATCACCGGCAGGTTGTGGATGATCCGGTCCACCCGGCCGTCCACCGCCATCACGTGGCCGGTGGCGATCTGGCCGGAGATCAGCGTCTTGCCGAACACGTGCGACAGCGGCAGCCACATGAACTGCACGTCGTCCGCCCGCAGCAGCCCGCTCTCCTCCTGCGCCACCGCCTCGTACGACCAGCAGTCGTGCACCAGGCGCACGCCCTTGGGGCGGCCGGTGGTGCCGGAGGTGTAGATCAGGGTGGCGAGCTGCTCCTTGTCGAGCGAGTCGACGGCCTTCTCCACCGCGTCCGGGTGCTCGGCCAGGTACGCGGCGCCGCGCTCCTCCAGCTCGGCCAGGGTCAGCACGGTCAGGCCCTCGACCTGCGGCGGCTCGCCGTCCGGGGCGTCGAACAGGATCACCCACTCCAGCGCGGGCAGGGCGTCCTTCTGCTCGGCGGCCTTGCGCAGCTGGCCCTCGTTCTCGGCGAACAGGGCGCGGCTGCCGGAGTTGGCCAGGATGAACGCGGTCTCGTCGGCGTTGGTGCTCGGGTAGACGGTGGTGGTGGCCGCGCCCGCGCACATGTTGCCCAGGTCGGCGAGGATCCACTCGATCCGGGTGGCGGAGGCGATCGCGACCCGGTCCTCGGCCCGGACGCCCAGCGCCGTCAGCCCGGCCGCCACCGCGGAGATCCGCCGGAACGCCTGCGCCCAGGTCAGCGAGCGCCACTGCTCGGCGCCGGGCGCGCTGTCCGCGGCCTGCTCGTCGACCGGAACCGGGTACCGGTAGGCCTCACCGTTCGGAGTGGCCTTTACCCTGCTGAGCAACAGGTGCGCCACGGACGGCGGGCGCCGCTCGATCATGGACTGCGCGGAACTCAACGAGGACCTCCGGGGGCGGGTGGACCGAGAGTGGGCGGACGCCGGCCGTGGGGGCGGCCGGCCACCGACTTAACCGGTGAGTAACAAGAGGGCAGCAGCAGCCTAGGGGGTGGACAGCCGATCCGTAAGGGGGTGACGTGAGCTGGCACACCCCCAGGTCGGCAGTGCAGTGGCCGTTCGAACGTGAAGCTTTCCCACAAGTACCCGAAATCGGGATGCGCGCATCCCCTCCGCAGACGAGAGTGTCACGGTGCTTTTCAGACTCCTACGGGCCCACCTGGGGCCCTACACCCGGGACATCACCCTGCTGGTGCTGCTGCAGCTGGTGTCCACCCTCGGCATGCTCTACCTGCCGACGCTGAACGCGGACATCATCGACGACGGCGTGCTCAAGGGCGACACCACCTACATCCTGCGCGTCGGCGCGGTCATGGTCGGCGTGTCGCTGGCCCAGGCCGTCTGCTCGATCGGCGCGGTCCACTACGGCGCGCGCACCGCCATGGCCATCGGCCGGGACATCCGCGGCGCGGTGTTCTCCCGGGTCCAGGACTTCTCCGCCCGCGAGCTCAACCAGTTCGGCGCGCCCTCGCTGATCACCCGCACCACCAACGACGTCCAGCAGGTCCAGATGCTGGCCCTGCTGACCTTCACCCTGATGGTCGCCGCGCCGATCATGTGCGTCGGCGGCATCGTGATGGCGCTCAACCAGGACGTTCCGCTCTCCGGCCTGCTGCTCGCCGTGGTGCCCGCGCTGGGCGCGGTGGTCACCGTGCTGGTCGCCAGGATGCGGCCGCAGTTCCGCGGCATGCAGACCCGGATCGACGCGGTCAACCGGATCATGCGCGAGCAGATCACCGGCATCCGGGTCATCCGGGCCTTCGTCAAGGACGACCACGAGAAGGCCCGCTTCACCGGCGCCAACGGCGAGCTCGCCGACTACGCGCTGCGGGTCGGCCGGCTGATGTCGCTGATGTTCCCGGTCGTGATGGGCGTCGTGAACATCTCCAGCGTCGCCGTGTTCTGGTCCGGCGCGCACCGCATCGAGAGCGGCGGCATGCAGATCGGCGCGCTCACCGCGTTCCTCTCCTACCTGATGCAGATCCTGATGAGCGTCATGATGGCCACCTTCATGTTCATGATGGTGCCGCGCGCCGAGGTCTGCGCCGAGCGCATCCAGGAGGTGCTGGACACCGAGTCCAGCGTCGTGCCCCCGCTGCGCCCGGTCACCGAACTGCACGCCCGCGGCACCCTGGAGCTGCGCGGCGTCGACTTCCGCTACCCCGGCGCCGAGGCCCCGGTGCTGCGCGGCGTCGACCTGACCGCCCGGCCCGGCCGGACCACCGCCGTCATCGGCTCCACCGGCTCCGGCAAGACCACCCTGCTCGGCCTCGTCCCCCGGCTGTTCGACGCGACCGGCGGCGAGGTGCTGATCGACGGCGTTGACGTGCGCGAGCTCGACCCGGTCAAGCTCTCCGAGATCATCGGGCTCGTCCCGCAGAAGCCGTACCTGTTCTCCGGAACCGTCGCCTCCAACCTGCGCTACGGCAAGCCCGAGGCCACCGACGAGGAGCTCTGGCAGGCCCTGGAGACCGCCCAGGCCGCGGAGTTCGTGCGGAAGCTCCCCGAGGGGCTGAACGCCCCGATCGCCCAGGGCGGCACCAACGTCTCCGGCGGTCAGCGCCAGCGCCTGGCGATCGCCCGCGCGCTGGTCCGCAAGCCCGAGATCTACCTGTTCGACGACTCCTTCTCCGCCCTCGACTACGCCACCGACGCCCGGCTGCGCGCCGCGCTCGCCCGGGAGACCGGGGACGCCACCGTGGTGATCGTCGCCCAGCGGGTCTCCACCATCCGCGACGCCGACCGGATCGTCGTGCTGGACGAGGGCGCCGTGGTCGGCGCCGGCACCCACCAGGAACTCATGGCCGACAACCCGACGTACCGGGAGATCGTGCTCTCCCAGCTCACCGAGCAGGAGGCGGCGTGACCGGCCCCGAGAACCCCGACAAGCCCGACCTCGCCAAGTCCGGGACGGCCGAGGCGCCCGGGACGACCGAGGCGCCCGCCGCCCCCGCCGTCTCCGGTTCGCAGGAGGCCGCGGCCCGGCGCGGCGGCGGCGGTCCGGGCCGGTTCATGGGCGCGCAGGGCGCCGAGAAGTCCAAGGACTTCGGCGGCTCCGCGAAGCGCCTGCTCGGCCTGCTCGGCCCCGAGCGCAAGCTGCTGTTCACCGTGCTCGGCTTCGGCGTGCTCGCCATCGGCTGCCAGGTGGTCGGTCCCCGGGTGCTCGGCAAGGCGACCGACCTGATCGTGGCCGGCTGGACGGGCATGCAGTCCAAGGGCGCCCCCAGCAAGCAGGCCGCCGTCGAAGCCGTCCGTGCCAAGAACGGCGACCACGCCGCCGACCTGCTCTCCACCATCGACTTCACGCCCGGCCAGGGCATGGACTTCCACGCCATCGGCACCGTCCTGCTCTGGGTGCTCGGCATCTACCTGGCCGCGATCGTGTTCGGCGTGTTCCAGGGCCGACTGGCCGCGCTGGCGATCAACCGGACGGTGTTCCGGCTGCGCGAGGAGGTCGAGGCGAAGCTGTCCCGGCTGCCGCTCAGCTACTTCGACCGCCAGTCGCGCGGCGAGGTGCTCAGCCGGGTCACCAACGACATCGACAACATCAACCAGTCCATGCAGCAGACCATGGGCCAGGTGGTGAACTCGCTGCTCACCATCGTCGGCGTGCTGGCGATGATGTTCTGGATCTCCCCGCTGCTGGCCGTGATCGCGCTGGTCTCGGTGCCGGTCTCGGTGGTCGTCGCCACCAAGGTCGGCAAGCGCGCCCAGCCGCAGTTCATCAAGCAGTGGGGCTCCACCGGCAAGCTGAACGCGCACATCGAGGAGATGTTCACCGGGCACAGCCTGGTGAAGGTCTTCGGCCGTCAGAAGGAGGCCGCCGAGCTCTTCGAGAAGGAGAACCAGGCGCTCTACGAGGCGTCCTTCAAGGCGCAGTTCATCTCGGGCATCATCCAGCCCGCGATGATGCTGGTCGGCAACATCAACTACGTGCTGGTCGCGGTGGTCGGCGGCCTGCGGGTGGCCTCCGGCGCGCTGTCGATCGGCGACGTGCAGGCGTTCATCCAGTACTCCCGGCAGTTCAGCCAGCCGCTCAGCCAGGTCGCCTCGATGGCCAACCTGGTGCAGTCCGGCGTGGCCTCCGCCGAGCGGGTCTTCGAACTGCTGGACGCCGAGGAGCAGTCCCCCGAGCCGCAGTTCCCCGAGCGTCCCGCCGAGCTCCACGGCCGGGTCGCGTTCGAGGACGTCTCCTTCCGCTACGACCCCGACAAGCCGCTCATCGAGGGCCTGTCCCTGAAGGTCGAGCCGGGCCACACGGTGGCCATCGTCGGCCCGACCGGCGCGGGCAAGACCACCATGGTCAACCTGCTGATGCGCTTCTACGAGGTCAGCGGCGGCCGGATCACCCTGGACGGCGTGGACATCGCCGCGATGTCCCGCGAGGAACTGCGCTCCGGCATCGGCATGGTGCTCCAGGACACCTGGCTGTTCGGCGGCACCATCGCCGAGAACATCGCGTACGGCGCCGAGAACGCCACCCGCGAGCAGGTCGTCGCGGCGGCGAGGGCCGCGCACGTCGACCGCTTCGTCCGGACCCTGCCCGAGGGCTACGACACCGTCCTGGACGACGAGGGCACCGGCGTCAGCGCGGGCGAGAAGCAGTTGATCACCATCGCCCGGGCCTTCCTGGCCCAGCCCTCGATCCTGGTCCTCGACGAGGCCACCAGCTCCGTCGACACCCGCACCGAGGTGCTGATCCAGCGCGCGATGGCCGAACTGCGCACCGGCCGCACCAGCTTCGTGATCGCGCACCGCCTCTCCACCATCCGGGACGCCGACGTGATCCTGGTGATGGAGAACGGCTCGATCGTCGAGCAGGGCGACCACGACGAACTGATCGCCGCGGACGGTGCCTACGCCCGCCTGTACCGGGCCCAGTTCGCCGAGGCGGTGGCCGAGGTCAACTGACCGCCGCCCCGCCCGCCGCGGGGGGGGGGGGGGGGGGGGGGGGGGGGGGGGCCCCCCCCCCGGGGGGGGGGGGGGGGGGGGGGGGGGGGGGGGGGGGGGGGGGGGGCGGGGCGGCGCCCCCCCCCCCCGCCGCGGCCGGG
>NZ_JBIAVO010000055.1:0-42321 GCF_042894345.1 Kitasatospora sp. NPDC001540 | reverse complement strand
CAGGCCTTCCGGTTGTACTGCAACGACCCCGGGGGGGGGGGGGGCCGGGGGGCGGGGTGGGGGGGGCGGCGGGGGGGGGGGGGGGGGGGGGGGCGGGGGGGGGGCCCCCCCCGCCCCCCCCCCGCCCCGTCACCGCAGGTCAAGCGGCACGGGCGTGCGGGTGGGCGTGTTCGTGGCGGCCGATGAACTGGGCGACGAACGCGACGATGGTGACGGCCCACACCACCGAGAACACGATCAGTAGCCAGAGCTGGTTGATCTGCGCCGCGACCAGGCCGAGGCCGAGCGACAGCCCGAGCAGGAGGACCAGCGAGGAGTTGTGCTTGGCGGTCAGCAGGGCGACCAGCCGGTGGAACGGGCCGGGACGCGGCGTTCCGGCAGCGATCGTGGACATCGCTCTCACCTCCGCAGAGTTCGGCGTCCGTTCGAGTATCCCGCTGGTCAGCGCCCCCGGCAGCCCGGGTAGCATCACGGCGAACACCGACCGGGGGGACGTTGATGGCGAAGCACGGGGGGCTGCGGGCCCTGGAGCGGCTGGCGTCCGGGCTGCCGGACGGCGCGGAGCTGTACCGGCTGCGCCCGGACGGGCGGGTGCTGCGCGCGGACCGCACCGGCGGGCGCGAGCTCGGCCCGCAGGACCCGGACAGCGGGCTGCTGCGCTTCATCGACGACCGGCAGTGGGCGCACTACTTCATCGGGGACGCCGCGACCTCCCCGGAGCGCCCGTCGAACGCCACCTACAAGCTGGGCCTGGTCGCCCCGCACAGCGCGTTCACCCCGCACGCGCACGGCGGTGAGCACCTGGTGCTGGCGCTGGGCCCGGCCTCCTGCGGCCTGTACGACGCGCGGCGGCGCCGGGTGGTGGAGGTCCGGCTCGTGCCGGGCACGCTGATCCGGATCCCCGAGCTGATGCCGCACTCCTTCGGCAACCGGGGCGGCGAGCGGCTGGCGATCCTGGCGGCGAACACCGGCTACGGCATCGACCACGAGGACTACGCGATCACCGCGGAGGCCGCCGAGCGGCGCGGCGACCCCGAACTCGCCGCCGCGCTGCGGGAGGTGACGGCCGCCCGGCGGCCGGGTACGGTCACCCTCCGGGAGCGGGTCGCGCACCGGCTGCGGCTGGCGGCGGCCGCGCTGGAGGACGGGGGCCGGTGAGGCGGCCGCCGAGGCGTCCGGGGGGAGGCGCAGGTGGCGCCCGCGCCCGCGTCCGGTGCAACGCTCCGGCTGTCGTCCGCGTCTGAGCGGGTGTCCGACCACGGCGCTCCCGCCCGTCCACCACTCCCCCGCCCGTTGCGCCGCCCGCTCCGTCGCCCGCTCCGCCGCCCCGTTCCCTTGCCCGACCGAGGACGCCCGTCGACCTGGGAGGACGCCCGATGATCTGCCCGCACTGCCGCCGCAACCGCCGCCAGCGGGAGCGCACCGGCCACACCTGCTCGCACTGCCGGAAGGTGTTCGCACTCGACCCGAAGGTCGAACCGGGGCGCCTGCACGACCTGAAGTTCCGCGAGCTGGTGGCGAAGTCCGCCCCCGACGGGCTGCGGATCACCGTCGAGCAGCTGTACTGGATGAACGAGCGCCGCCTGTACCGCTTCCCGACCGGTCAGGAGCGGAGCGGCAGCGTGACCGCCGGAACGGTGCTGGGGGTGCTCACCGTCGTCACGGCCTCGCTGGCCGTCGGCATCGGCGGCCTCGCCCACCTGCTGCTCGGCCTGCCCGCGCTCTTCTTCGGCTGGCGGTCCTACCGGCAGTTCCGCAATTCCGGCCGCTACCGGCCGCCGCAGCCGTTCCGGCACTCGATCACGCTCACCACCTTCCGGCAGCGGGTCGTCCCCCGCTGGCTCCGGGTGTACGGGTCGCTGCCGGACGGGCTGGTGGACGGCGCCCCGTCCGCGGCCGCCTTCGCCCGGCCGAAGGATCCCCGGGTCGTGGTGCTGTGCGAACTGCCGGGCGTGGTCGCGTTCCTGCGGGCCAACGGCTTCGCCGAGCGCCACGGGGTGCTGCTGCTGCAGGAGCCCGAGCAGGTTCCGGACGGGCTGCCCGTGGTGCTGGTGCGCGACCTGTCGCTGGCCGCGCTGGTCCGGGCGGTGGAGCTGCGGGCGCAGTTCACGGGCCACCGGGTGGTGGACTGCGGGCTGCTGCCGCGCTCCGTCGAGCCGCCCGCGCGGATGGTCCGGCTGCGCGACGCGAGCAGGCCGCGGCAGGAGCCGTCGGCCGCCCTGGCCGACTCCCGGGCGTGGCAGCGCCTGCCGGAGAAGGAGCGGGACTGGCTCTGCGACGGCTGGTCCTCGCCGCTGATCGCCCTGCCGCCCGTGAAGCTGATGGCGCTGCTGGACAAGGCCGTCGAGCGGGCCCTCGCCGCCCCGCCGGTCGCGGCCGCCCCGCCCGTCGCGCTGACCAAGGCGACGAGCCCGGCCGAGCGTCCGGCCGAGAGCGCGGCCGAGACCCGGCGACGGGCCGAGCGGATCGGCTTCCTCACCTGGCCGCAGGCCGTCCCCGCCCCGCGCGCCGCCTCCGACGCCCCGGCTCCCCACCCGAAGGACGGCGGTCGATGATCCCGATCCCTGAGCGGCTGCTCGACCGAGCCCTGCGGCAGGCCGCCGAACGCTGCGCCCGACCAGGCCAACTCGCCTACACGGCAAGGCAGTTGTACTACGAGACGGACCGGGTGCTGTTCTCGCTGCACCGCGGCCCGCACCGGCTGCGGTACACCACCCGGCCGTTGCTGTCCGAGGCCCGGTTCGCGGCCGCGCTCGCCCGCCGCCCCGAGCTGGACGTCCTGCCGGACGCCCCGGCCGCACCGCCGCACCGGCCGGGGCCGGAGGGCGACCTGTACGACTACGCCTTCCCCCGGCTGCTGGTCTGCCAGGACCCGGGGATCGCGGGCATGCTGCTGGCCAACCGGCTGCACCTGGAGGGGGCCTGCCCGGTCCTGACCCCGGAGCGGTTGCCGCTGGACGAGCGGCTGCTGGCCGCGGTGCGGCGGGCCGACGGGGCGGTGGTGCACGTGCTGCACGACGCCTCCCCGGCGGGGCTGGCGCTGTTCCTGCGGGTGCGCGAGCACGCCGGGCCGCGGCTGCAGGTGCGCACCGCAGGGCTGCTGCCGCGGCACGCCGCCGCCCTGCACCTGGCCGCGCTGTCCGGCCACCCCCGGTGCGCGGTCGGGGAGTTGCCCGCGGAGCTGCCCGACGCCGAGCGGCTCTGGCTGGCGGGCGGGCGGGTCGCCGAGCTGGCCGCCGTCCGCCCGGCCCGGCTGCTGCGGACCGTGCTGCGCACCGTCCGCGGCGGCGGCTTCGCCCCGCCCGCCCGTCCGGCCGCGCCCACCCGGGCCCGTGACACCGGCTTCCTGACCTGGCCGACGCCCTGACCCCCCGAGGACGAGGACGATGACGCAGCCACCCGAAATCACCTACAGCGACGAGCTGTTGGCCGACGACACGGTGCACCGCAGGTACTCCGACGGCCGCAGCGAATGGCGCAGCCGCGGCGGCGACGGCCGGATCCACTGGCGCGACGACCGGGGCGACTCCGGCACCGACGAGCGGCTGGGCCGCGACCTGGTCAAGCGCGTCCACGCGGACGGCCGGGTCGGCTACGGCCGCGACATCGGCTACGGCCGCACGGTGTGGGGGCAGGGCCGGTACGTGCTGGTCAACCGCAGCTCGTTCCCGGGCCGGGTCGGCGTGGTGCTCGGCGCCCTCGGCCTGGGCGCGGGCATCGCCGCCGCGCACTACGCGCCCGAGTTCCTCTCCGACGACGAGGAGGAGGAACTGCGCCGCCAGGCGGCCGAACGCGCCCGCTCCGGGGGTGACGGCGGCGGGGACGGCGGCAGTGGCGGGGACGGCGACTTCGACGACGGGGACGACCGGGACGACCACCGGGGCGACGACGGGTTCGACGCGGACGGGTTCGGGAGCGCCGGGGACGGCGCCGACGGCGGCGACCCGCTGGACGACGGCTGGGACGGGGACGACTTTGGCTGAGCAGCGACCGGAGACGACCGTCCGCACCGCCGACCACCGCCGCGCGGCCCCGCACCGTCCGGCCCGCTACGCGGTCAGTTCGCTGCCCGCCCCGGCCCGCACCCCCGAACCCGGCCTGGTGGCCGGGCCGTTCGAGGCGGCGGGGCGGCAGGTGTCGGCGTCCCTGCTGGCCGGGGTGCCGGGGTACGCGGACGGGCCGTTCACGGTGGACGGGCGCACCGCGGTCGGCGAGGTGACGCTGCACAACCGGGGCGAGCTGCTGGCCGCGCTGTCCGCCGCCGGGCGTCCGGCCGAACCGTCCTGCCCGGACGGGGAGTTGCTGCTGCGCTGCTGGCTGGCGCTGGGCGCGGACGGGCTGCGGGCCGCGGACGGGATGTTCACCCTGGCGGTGCTGGACGGGCCGGACCTGGTGCTGGTGCGCGACCACGTCGGCGCCCGCACCGCGTTCCACTGCCGGACGGGCGACGGTGGTTGGGCGGCGTCCAGTTCGCTGCGGGCGCTGCGGAAGCGGCCGGACGTGGACACCGGGCTGGACCTGGCGGCGGTGCGCTCCTTCCTGACCTTCGCCTACCTGCCGGGCGAGGAGACCCTGCTGCGCGGCGTCCACGAGCTGCTGCCCGGCCGGGTCACCCGGCTGCGGCCGGACGGGCGGGTGGACGTGGAGGTGTTCTGGGAGCCGCGGGCCGGGTCGGTGGGCGGCGAACTGACTTATCGTCAGTATGCCGACTTGCTCCGGGAGTTGCTGGAGCAGGCGGTGTCCCGACGGCTGCCGGAAGGCGGGCGGGAGGTGGCGGTGCTGCTGTCCGGCGGGGTGGACAGCTCGCTGGTGACGGCGCTGGCCGCCCGCCTGCACCCGGGGACGGTGCGCACGTACTCGATCAGCTTCGGCTCCGAACTGCCCAACGAGCTGGGCTACTCGGGGCTGGTGGCGGCGCACTGCGGGACGGCGCACCGGGTGCTGACGGTGCCCGGGGAGCAGGTCGCGGCGCGGCTGGCGGACACCGTGGCGCTGCTGGACAGTCCGGTCGGGGACCCGCTGACGGTGCCGAACCTGATGCTGGCGGAGGCGGTGGCGGGCGACGGGATCGCGGTGTCGCTGAACGGCGAGGGCGGCGACCCGGTGTTCGGCGGGCCGAAGAACCTGCCGATGCTGGTGTTCGAGCTGATGCGGGAGGACGGTGCGGCGCGGGCCCGGGCCGACGCCTACCTGCACACCTACCGCAAGTGCTGGGAGGACCTGCCGGTGCTGCTCACCGGGGAGGCGCTGGCCGCGCTGGAGGCGGCCCCGCACCCGCGGCGGCACGTCGAGCCGTACCTGTCGGACCACCGGATGCCGTCGCTGCTGGACCAGTTGCTGCACTGCAACCTGCGGACCAAGGGCGCGCACCACATCCTGACCAAGGTGGAGCGGCTGACCGCCTCGCAGGGCGTGCAGGGGCGCTCGCCGCTGTTCGACCGGCGGGTGGTGGACCACGCCTTCGCCACCCCTCCCGCGCTCAAGCTGCACGGCACCGAGGAGAAGTGGATCCTCAAGGAGGCGGTGCGGGACCTGCTGCCCGGCACCGTCACCTACCGGCCCAAGAGCGGCATGCGGGTGCCGGTGCAGCAGTGGCTGCGCGGCCCGCTCAGCGAACTGGCCGCCGACCTGCTGCTGGGCCCGACCGCCCGGGCCCGCGGCCTGTTCCGGGCCGACACCGTGGAGACCTGGATGCGCGGCGGCGGCCTGCTGCTGCCCCGCCAGGGCGGCAAGCTGTGGCTGCTGCTCACCCTCGAACTCTGGCTGCGTGCCTACGACTTGTGACGGAGAACTGCTGATGGAACTGATCGACCCCCGCACCGGCGAGGTGCGCGGCACCCGGCGGCCCGGCCGGGACGACGAGGTGGCGGCCGCGGTGTCCGCCGCCCGGTCCGCCCGGACCGGGTGGGCCGCGCTGACCCCGCGCGAGCGGCAGCGGCGGCTGGCCGCGCTCGCGGAGCTGATCGAGCGGCACGCGGACGCGTACGTGGCGGCCGAGTGCGCGGGCACCGGGAAGCCGTCCGCCGAGGCTTCGGACGAAGTCGCCGAGGTGGCCGACCTGTTCCGGTTCTACGGCGGTGCGGCGCGGGCCGCGACCGCGCCCGCCGCCGGTGACTACCTGGCCGGGCACCAGAGTTGGGTGCGCTGGGAGCCGGTCGGCGTGGTGGCGGCCGTGGTGCCGTGGAACTACCCGCTGCTGATGGCCGGTTGGCGCTGCGCGCCCGCGCTGGCCGCGGGCAACCCGGTGGTCCTCAAGCCCGCGGAGACCACCCCCGACAGCGCCCTGCTGCTCGCCGAGCACGCCGAACAGGCCCTGGGGCCGGGCGTGTTGACCGCGCTGCCGGGCGACCGGGAGACCGGCCGCCTGCTGGTCGGCGCGGGCTGCGACCTGATCGCCTTCACCGGGAGCCCGGCGGGCGGCGCGGACGTGGCCGCCCGCGCCGGGCTCACCCCCGTCAGCCTCGAACTGGGCGGCAACAGCCCGGTGCTGGTGCTGCCCGACGCCCCCGCCGACACCTGGCGGCAGCTCGCCGCCGCCTGCACGTACAACGCCGGGCAGAGCTGCGCGGCGCCCGCCCGGGTGATCGTGCTGGGGCCGGGGTACGAGCGGGCGGTGGCCGAGCTGGCCGCGGCGATGGCCGAGCGGCACTCCGGACGGGACTTCGGGCCGCTCAACAACCCCGACCAGGCGGCCCGTTACGACCGGATCGTGGCCGCCTCCGGCGCGAAGGCCGTGCACACCGCACCCGGCCGCGGTGACGGGCTGTGGCGGCCCGCGACCGTGCTGGCCGACCTGCCCGACGACGACCCGGCCGTGGTGCAGGAGGTGTTCGGCCCGCTGCTGACCGTCCAGCGCGCCGAGACCCTGGACGCGGCCGTGGCGCTGGCCGAGTCCGTCCCGCAGGCGCTGGCCGCCTCCGTCTGGACCACCGACCTGTCCACCGGCCTGGCCCTCACCGACCGCCTCTCGGCCGGCGAGGTCTGGCTCAACTGCCACCTCGCCCAGTCCGCCGAACTCCCGCACAGCGGCCGCCGCTCCTCCGGCGCGGGCACCGACCTGTCGGTACTGGCGCTGCGCGAGTACCAGCGTGCGAAGACGGTCACGGCCCGGCTGGTCTGAGCAACTCCCGCGCGGAGGAGGCTGATCGGGGATGACCGGGGATGATCGGGGGATGGACGACGAGGAGTTGCTGACCGGCGGCCTGGCGAACGCGGGCGCCGTGCTGCGGCGCGGGCGCGCGGTGGAGCGGCCCGCGCCGCCGCACGCCGGGGCGTTGCACGGGTTCCTGACCCGGCTGCGGGCGGGCGGGTTCGCGGGGGCGCCGGTGCCGCTGGGGCCGGTGGCGGACGGCCGGGAGCGGCTGGAGTTCCTGCCCGGGGAGGTCGCGGTGCCCCCGTACCCGGGGTGGGCGCTGGGCGAGGACGCGCTGGTGTCGGTGGCCCGGCTGCTGCGCCGCTGGCACGCGGCGAGCGCCCGGACGCCGTTCGACCCGGCGGCCGACTGGCCGACGGAGTTCGCCGACCCGGAGGGCGGGCCGCTGCTGTGCCACAACGACGTGTGCGCGGAGAACGTGGTCTTCCGCTCCGGTGAGGCGGCCGCACTGATCGACTTCGACTTCGCCGCCCCCGGCCGCCCGCTCTGGGACGTCGCCCTGGCGGCCCGCTACTGGGTGCCGGTGCTGGACCCGGCGACGGCCGCCGAGACCGACCGCGCCCACCTCGAAGTACCGCACCGGCTGGCCCTGTTCGCCGACGCGTACGGCCTGCCACCGGGTGACCGGCTCGCCCTGCCGTCCGTCCTGGAACAGGCCACCGCGGTCTGCCGCGGCTTCGTCGCCCGCCGGGTCGCCGCCGGGGACGCCGCGTTCACCGCCTATTTCGAGGCGTACGGCGGCTGGTCCCGCTGGGACCGGTTGCAGTCCTGGCTGGCCGGTCAACGGCCGCTGTTGGAGCGGCGGTTGAGGGCTTGACGGAGTCGCCCGGGCGGGCGGCGGCCAAGGCGTTCCGGGTGCGAGGAGCCGTCAGGCCAGGGATTTGCGCATCAGGGTGCAGACCGTCTCGTACCGGCGGAGCGTGCCGTCCTCGTCCTCGACGTCCCAGCCGTCGGGGGCGTGGCCGAAGGGACGGTAGCCGAGGCGTTCGTAGAGGGCGCGGGCGCGGGGGTTGGAGTCCTCGACGGCGAGTTCGGCGGTGGTGAGGCCGCGGGCGGTGATGCGGTGTTCGGCGGCGCGGATCAGCAGGGTGCCGATCCCGCAGGACTGCAGGGCGGGGTGGACGCCGAGCTGCCAGAGCGTGCCCGCGCCGGGCGCGGGCACGTAGTCGACGCCGCCGATCGCGACGGGGAGGCCGACCGGGGTGCACACCGCCAGGTAGTCGACCTCGCCGGCCTCGGCGCGGCGGATCTGGTGGACGAGCTCGCGCACGTGCTTGGGCGAGCCCGCCCAGCCGCAGGAGGGCAGGTCGGCCTCGGTGAGGTCGCGCACCGACAGGCGCAGCGTGACGTCGTCCATCCTCGCCCTCCCGGTTCGCGGCGGTGGCCGGCTCCCATTGCAGCAGGTGAACTCCCCCGGTGTCCAAGGAGTTTCAGGAGTCGGTGGCCGGGACCAGTAGGCCGTTCAGGTGGTCGACGGCGAGGTGGGCGTGCAGCCGGACGCCCACCGGGAGGGTGTCGTCGTCCAGGTAGAAGCGCGGGTTGTGGTTGGGGACGAGGCCGCGGCCGCCGGGGGTGGGGACGGGGGTGCCCGCGGCGTCGAGTTCGGTGTCCTGGGCGCCGAGCATGACGTACAGGCCGCCGTGGGCGTTGACGAACTCGGAGACGTCGTCGTAGCCGAGGGTGGCGGAGGTCTCCAGCACGCGGTCCGCGCCGACCACCCGGCGCAGCGAGGGCAGCGCGGCGTCCAGCCACTCCCGGCGGTTGTTGACGGCGGGGACGTCCTGCAGGTGTTCGACGGTGGCGGTGCAGCCGTACGCCTCGGCGGTGTGCTCGGCGAGGCGGGTCAGGCGCCGCTGGACGTCGGCCATGTCGGACTCGACGGCGCAGCGCACGGTGCCCCAGAGGGTGACGTGCTCGCCGATGATGTTGAAGCGCCCGACGTCCTCGACGTGGCCGATGGTGACGGTGACGGGGTGGTAGGCGTCGAGCTGGCGGTAGAGCTGGCCGATGCCGGTGACGATCGCGGCGGCGGGCGGCATCGGGTCGACGCCCTGCCAGGGGGTGGAGCCGTGCACCTGGCGGCCGGTCACGGTGATCTTGACCAGGCAGGAGGCGGCGTACTGGTTCCCGACCCGGTAGCCGACGTGGCCCTTGGGGAGCGGGGTGAGGTGCATGCCGAACACCATGCTGGGTTCGGGGTCGGCGAGGGCGTGTTCGGCGAGCATCCGGCGGGCCCCTCCGGTTTCGCCGACCGGCGGGCCCTCCTCGGCCGGTTGGAACACGAACAGCACGGTGCCGGGCAGCCGTTCGCGCACCCCGGCGAGGACGGTGGCGGCGCCGAGCAGCATCGCGGTGTGACCGTCGTGGCCGCAGGCGTGCGAGACCGGGAACGGGCCGCCGGGGTAGTCGCGGTCCACGGTCGAGGACGCGAAGTCGGTGCCGCACAGGTCGACCACCGGCAGCGCGTCGGTGTCGGCCCGCAGCGCCACCACCCGCTCGCCGCCCCGGCCGCCGCGCAGCACCCCGACCACGCCGTGCCCGGCGATGCCGGTGCGGACCTCGTCCAGGCCGAGCGCGGCCAGGTGCTCGGCGACCAGCGCGGCGGTGGCGCCCTCCCGGTTGGACAGCTCGGGGTGGCGGTGCAGGTGGCGGCGCCAGGCGATCACCTGCTCGGCGGCGGCCGCGCTGCGGCGGTCCAGCTCGGCGTACAGGTCGGCGAACGGCTCGACGGACGGCGCTGCGGACGGGTCGGCGGTCTCTGCCACGGGTCTCCTCCCGGTCGGTGTCCCCCCGTTGCGGCCCCACCCCGGTCGAGCGTACGCCGCGCGCCGCCCGGCGGGGCGTCACCGGGCCGGGGGGACGAGGCGGTTGTGGTGGGCGAGGACCACCGCCTGGATCCGGTCGCGGAGTTCGAGCTTCTGCAGGACCCGCCCCAGGTGGGACTTCACGGTGGCCTCGGCGAGGTGCAGGACGTCCGCGATCTCGCCGTTGGACAGGCCGCGGCCCACCTGGACGAGCACCTCGTGCTCGCGCGGGGTGAGGCGCCGCAGCCGCGGGTCCGGGCCGGGGGCGTCGGGGTCGGGCAGGTGCGGACGGGCGTTCTCCAGCAGCAGGCGGGTGACCCGCGGGGAGAGCGCCGCGTCGCCCGCGGCGACGTTGCGCACCGCGGCGAGCAGCTCCTCCGGCCGGGTGTTCTTCAGCAGGAAGCCGGAGGCCCCGGCGGCCAGCGCGGCGTACGCGTACGCGTCGAGGTCGAAGGTGGTGAGCACCAGCACCCGGCTGCCCGGGGCGGCCCGCAGCAGTTGCCGGGTCGCCTCGATGCCGTCGGTGCCGGGCATCCGGACGTCCATCAGCACGACGTCGGGCCGCAGCTCCCGGGCCAGCCGGACGGCCTCGGCGCCGTCCGCGGCCTCGCCGACCGGGGTCATGTCGGGCTGGGCGTCCAGGATCGTGCCGAAGGCCAGCCGGAGCAGCGCCTCGTCGTCGGCGACCAGGATCCGGATCGTCATGCGTCCGCCGCCGCGCCGTCGTCGCCGCCGGGACCGTCGCCGTCGCCGAGCACGAGGCGGGTGTGCACGCCCCAGCCGCCGCCCGGGAGCGGCCCGGCCCGCAGCTCGCCCCCGTGGGCGGCGGCGCGTTCGCGCATGCCGGGCAGGCCGTGGCCGGACGCGGAGGTGCCGGACGCGGGGGCGCCGGGGCCGTCGTCGGTGACGTCGACCGTGACGGCCCCGGGCGAGCAGTGCACCCGGACCTCGGCGCGGGTGCCGGGGGGCGCGTGCTTGAAGGTGTTGGTCAAGGCTTCCTGCACCAGGCGGTGGACGGTCAGCTGCGCGGTCGCCGGGACGCGCCCGGGGTCGCCGCGGAGTTCGAGGCGGGTCGGCAGCCCGGCGGCGGACATCCGGTCGGCCAGGGCGGCCAACTGGCCGAGCCCGGGCGGCGGGTGGCGCTCCGCGTCCGGCTCCACGTCCGGCTCCGCGCCCAACGCCGCGCCCGGCGGCCCGGCCCGCAGCACGCCCAGCGAGCGCCGCATGTCGGTCAGCGCCTGCCGTCCGGTCTCGGCGGCCCGCAGCACCATCTCGGTGGCCCGCTCCGGCGACCGGGGCTGGGCGAGGACGGCCGCGTCGGTCAGCGCGACCATGACGGACAGGTGGTGGCTGACGATGTCGTGCACCTCGCGGGCGATCCGCGCCCGTTCCTCGGCGACGGCCAGCCTGGCCTGCTGCTCCTGCTGCCGCTCCAGCCGCTCGGCCCGCTCCCGCAGCACCGCGAGGTGGGCCCGCGCGGTCCGCGCGTTCACCCCGAGCAGGGCGGCGACCAGGGCCGTCGCGGTCACCGCGACGAAGAGCACCGGGAACGCCCCGCCCGCCGACCAGCGCAGGCAGGCCAGCAACGCCCCGCCCACCACCACCGCCCCCGCGACCGCCGCGGCCCGCCGCCCCGCGTACCCGGCCACCGCGTACAGCGCCACCAACAGGGCGACGTCCGCAGGCAGTTGGACGTCCAGCAGCCACTGGACGAAGGCAGCGGCCGCCACCACCCCGAACACCGCGCGCGGGGCCCGGCGCCGCCACGGCAGCGGCAGCACCAGCGCCACCGTGAGCGCGGCGGCCACCGCCCGCTCCCCCGGCGGGTACGCGGTCGCGACGTGCAGCAGGAGCAGCGCCGGCAGCAGCGCCTCCGCCGCCGCGCGCGGCAGCCGGGCCCGGGCCCGCACCCCGTCGGGGCGGCGCAACGGGCGGCTGCCGCCGGCTCCCGCCGGTCCCGCGAGCTGTTCGGCGATGCCGCGCACGTTCCCCCGCCCTCGTCGATCCGTTGCCCTCCGCGCGGGCGCCGTCCTGCCACCGTAGGCGGCGGGCCGGGGACCGCGCATGGGCCCGGCGTCGGAGCGGCCCGGGCCGGGGTACGACCGCAGGAGGAGGGCGGTCACCTCCCCGGGTCGCAGGGCGGCGGCCGGTCCGGCGGGCGGGGCTGCGACCGGGGGTGGAGCGGTGGGCGGGCGGGTGGCGACCGCAGGGCGATGTGGCGGCGCCGGCCGCGCGCCGACGATGGCCGGGTGACCGAGATCGTGCCGGGACCGCAGCTGTCCCCCCTGGAGTTCCTCGTCCTGCTGAGCGCCCTCGCCCTGGTGGTGGCGCGCTGGCTGCCGCCCGCCGCCCGGCCGCCGGTGACGGTCGCGGCGGGGGCGCTGTGCGTGCTGTCGGCGGGCGGGCTGGGGGTGGTGGGGGTGCGCTGGCAGCTGTGGCCGGTGCTGGCGGGGGCCGCGCTGGCGCTGCCGTTCGCGCTCGTCCCGCTGGTGCGGGGGCGGGCGGGTCGGCCGGTGCGGCGGGCCCGGTGGTGGGTGGCGCTGCCGGGGTCGCTGGCCTGTGCCGGGCTGCTGGCGGCGGGGCCGGTGGCGGCCTGGGCGTTCCCCGTACCGGAGTTCCCCGCGCCGACGGGCCCGTTCGCGGTCGGGACGAGGGTGGTGCAGTGGACCGACCCGGACCGTCCCGAGACCGCCACGCCCGACCCCGCGGACCGGCGCACCGTCGTGGTGCAGCTCTGGTACCCGGCGCAGGACGCCCCCGCGGACGCCCGGCGCGCCCGGTACCTCGGCCGCACCGAACAGGAGGCGCGCACCGTCTCCGCGGCGCTGGCCCGCTACGCCGGACTGCCCGGGTTCCTGGTCGACGGCGTCCCGTCGGCCCGCAGCCGGGCGGTGCCGGACGCCCCGGTGGCCCGCGACGGGGGGCGGTTCCCGGTGGTGCTGTTCTCCCCCGGGCTGGGCGGCGTGCGGACGCAGAACACCGCCTGGGCGGAGGAGCTCGCCAGCCACGGCTACCTGGTCGCAGCCCTGGACCACCCGTACGACTCGGCGGCCGTCGTCCTCGCCGACGGCCGCACCGTCGGCACCCGGGTCGCCTCCACCGGCGACGACGCCGCGGACGAGGCGCGGGCCGTCGAGGCGGCGGACGTCCGGGCCGCGGACCTGGGCTTCGTCCTGACCCGGCTGGGCGACCTGGACCGGGGCGCGGGCGGCGACCCGCTGGCCGGACGCCTGGACACCGGCCGGGCCGCGGTGACCGGCCACTCCCTCGGCGGGGCCGCCGCCCTGTGGGCCGCCCGCCGGGACCACCGCTTCGCCGCCGTCGTCGACCTGGACGGCTACCCGCGCGACCCCGACCCGCGCCCCTTCCCGCAGCCGGTCCTGGCCCTCACCCAGGACCTCGGCCCGGCCACCGACCCGCGCTACCTGCCGCGCCTGACCGGGGTGCTCGCGCTCGGCACCGCGACCGGCTACCGCCTCACCGTCCCCGGCGCCGCCCACCTCACCTTCACCGACGCCCCGCTCTACCTGCCGCCCGTCCCCTCCCTGGTCGGCTCCCTCGGCCGCACCGACGGCCCGCGCCGGACGGCCGCAGCCACCCTCGCCTTCCTGGACGCCACCCTGCGGCACCGACCCGGCGACCTGTCCGCGGCCCTGTCGGCGTACGGCGAACTGACCGTCCACCGCCCGGGTTCCTAGGTCCCGGCCCGGCGGTCCCGTGCGGGGCGCGGGGGGCCGAAGCGCACCCGGTGCACGCCGTTGGAGAAGTGCGCCAGCGGTGGTCCGGCGGGGGCGGGCAGGCCGGCCGCGGTGGTGAGGTCCTGGACGGCCTCCTCGCAGGTGGCGGCGCGCAGCGGCCACGGTTCGTGGTCCACGGAGGTCTCCCAGAGCAGGCCCGCGTGACGGGTGTAGGCGCGCCAGCGGGAGGTCAGCCAGAGCTCCAGGTCCGAGGGGCGGACCGGCTCCCCGGGGCGCAGCCGCACCCGGTAGCCGGCGGTGCTGCCGGTGCGGCGTCCGGTGTACCGGCCCGCCCGCGCCGACCGGTGGGCTCCGGAACCGCTCGGCCAGCCCGGAAACGAAGACACCGGCCCTTCCGGCGAGGAGTCCCCGGACACGCTGCCGCGCGGCCGGGGGCGGACGCGGGGGCGCTGCTAGAGGTGGTGGGTTCACCCCGACTAGGAGTCTCCCTTGACCGTCCTCGCCGACAACGCCCCGCCGCCCGCGCCCGCACCCGCACCCCGCTCACCGGCCCGTCCCGGGCACGCGATCATCCGCTGGATCACCACGACCGACCACAAGACGATCGGCAGTCTGTACCTCGGAACCTCGTTCGCGTTCTTCCTCGTCGGCGGCGTGCTGGCCCTGGTCATGCGGGCCGAGCTGGCCCGTCCGGGAACGCAGATCCTGTCGAACGAGCAGTTCAACCAGGCGTTCACCATGCACGGCACGATCATGCTGCTGATGTTCGCCACCCCGCTGTTCGCGGGCTTCACCAACTGGATCATGCCGCTCCAGATCGGCGCCCCCGACGTCGCCTTCCCCCGGCTGAACATGTTCGCCTACTGGCTGTACCTGTTCGGCTCGCTGATCGCGGTGGCCGGCTTCCTCACCCCGAACGGGGCCGCCGACTTCGGCTGGTTCGCCTACACGCCGCTGTCCGGCCCCGACCACAGCCCGTGGATCAGCGGCGACATGTGGGTGATGGGTCTGGCCTTCTCCGGCTTCGGCACCATCCTCGGCGCGGTCAACTTCATCACCACGATCATCTGCATGCGCGCGCCCGGCATGACGATGTTCCGGATGTCGATCTTCACCTGGAACGTGCTGCTGACCTCGGTGCTGGTCCTGCTGGCCTTCCCGGTCCTCGCGGCCGCGCTGTTCGCCCTGGAGGTGGACCGCAAGTTCGGGGCGCACGTCTTCGACCCGACGAACGGCGGGCCGATCCTGTGGCAGCACCTGTTCTGGTTCTTCGGCCATCCGGAGGTGTACATCATCGCGCTGCCGTTCTTCGGCATCGTCTCCGAAGTCCTGCCGGTGTTCTCCCGCAAGCCGATGTTCGGCTACTCCGGCCTGATCGCCGCGACCATCGCCATCGCGGGCCTGTCGGTCACCGTCTGGGCGCACCACATGTTCGTGACCGGGCAGGTGCTGCTGCCGTTCTTCTCCTTCATGACCTTCCTGATCGCCGTGCCCACCGGCGTGAAGTTCTTCAACTGGATCGGCACCATGTGGAAGGGCTCGCTGAGCTTCGAGACCCCGATGCTCTGGTCGATCGGCTTCCTGGTCACCTTCCTGTTCGGCGGCCTGACCGGCGTCCTGCTGGCCTCGCCGCCGATCGACTTCCACGTCTCGGACTCGTACTTCGTCGTCGCCCACTTCCACTACGTGGTGTTCGGCACCGTCGTCTTCGCGATGTTCGCCGGCTTCCACTTCTGGTGGCCCAAGTTCACCGGCAGGATGCTGGACGAGCGCCTCGGCAAGATCTGCTTCTGGACGCTGTTCGTCGGCTTCCACACCACCTTCCTGGTCCAGCACTGGCTGGGCGCCGAGGGCATGCCGCGCCGCTACGCCGACTACCTGGCCTCGGACGGCTTCACCACCCTGAACACCGTCTCGACCATCGGCTCGTTCCTGCTCGGCCTGTCGATCCTGCCGTTCCTCTACAACGTCTGGAAGGCCGCCAGGTACGCGCCCAAGGTCGGCGTCGACGACCCCTGGGGCTACGGCCGCTCGCTGGAGTGGGCGACCTCCTGCCCGCCGCCGCGGCACAACTTCACCACCCTGCCGCGGATCCGCTCCGAGTCCCCGGCCTTCAACCTGCACCACCCCGAGGTCCCCGACGAACTCCAGGACGCCGCCCACCAAGGCGGCCCCGGCGGGGAGAGCGCGCAGCGATGAACGACCGACCCGCCACCGGCAGGACGCGGCGCCTGCCCGCCGAAGCCGCACCCGACACGGAGGCGGGCCTGCGCAGACTCGAGGGCTACCTGTACTGGCAGGCCCAGACCCGGATCGCCCAGGAGGCGGCCGGCGAGTTCTCCGCGCTGCTGCCGTGGCTGACGGACGGCCAGCGCGCGGACGTGGAAGCCAACTTCGCCCGGATCCACACGGCCGCCACCCGACGACGACTCGAACAGTTCCGGGAGGACCGCGACCGCCTGCGGGAGCAGTACCGGGACCGCTACCGCCGACTGCGCCGCCGGTGCGTGCTCGCCGCCCTGCTCGCCACGGGCACCGTCTGCGCGCTCCTGAGCCTGGCGGCCGGGCCGCACTGATCCGCCGTCCGCGCCCGCCCGGCCGCCGGCCGACCGGTGGTCGGGCGGGCGGACGTCAGGTGCCGAGGGTGGTGCTGGGCGCGCAGTGGTAGGCGGCCCGGTAGCGGGCGGCGAAGCGGCTGGGGTGGGGGAAGCCCCAGCGGGCGGCGATGCGGTGGACGGTGTCGCTGCAGGGGTCGGCGTCGAGGAGGTCGAGGTGGGCGCGGTGGAGCCGCACGTCGCGCAGGTGGGCGAGGGGGGAGGTGCCGAGGTGGTGGCGGAAGGCGTACTGCAGGGCGCGGGGGGTGAGGTGGACGTGGGCGGCGATGTCGGCGAGGGTGATCGGTTCACCGGCGTGCTGCTCGACGAAGGCGGCCGCGCGGCGCACGGACGGGGGCAGGTGCGGCCGCTGCGTGCTGCCGGGGGCGGTGTGGGTGTTGGGGAAGAGGGTCAGGACGGCGGCGGCCAGCAGGTGGCCGGCGCCCGCGGCGAGGTGGTCGGTCAGGAAGCCGGGCCCGGTGCGCAGCAGGCCGGTGAGGTAGTCGGTGGTGGCGTGCCAGTGCAGGCGGGCGGCGCCGGTGTCGGCGCGGCGGGTGTGGAAGACCAGCGGGCCGGGACCGGCGCTGGCGCGGGCGGCGTGGTGCAGCAGGGGCATCGGCAGGGCGAAGGAGCGGGTGCGCAGGTCGCGGGTGCAGTGGGTGAACGGGATGCCGGGGACGGCGGCCAGGACGACGTCTCCCGCGGTGCACGGGCCCGGCCCGGTCCCGTCCTGGGCGGGGACGAGGCAGTGGACGCGGCCTTCGAGGACCTCGGTGACGATCAGGCGGTCCGGCGTGCCTTCGAGCAGCCAGCGGCCGGGCAGCCGGGTCTCGCACACGTCGAAGGCTCCGGCGGCGGTGTGCTCCAGGCCCAGCGGGCCGGTGGACGGGGGCCCGGCGGTGCGGCGGGCCGGGGCGGTGAGGCACAGGGTGGCGTGGAGGGCGGAGCGGGCGGAGCGGGCCCAGTGCTCGGGGTCGCTGGTGGCCAGGGCGTTTCGTGTCGGGTCCTGTCGGCCGGGGGCCGTGGCTGCGGACACGGGCTTCCGCCTCTTCTCTAGGGGGTGGAGGTGCCTCGGGGCCTCGACCGTCGTGCGCGGTGAAGGGGGAGCTGTCGGACCGGGCGCGTCCGATCCGGGCAACCTACTGCGTCCGGTCGCCCGTCCAGGGCCGTCGGTCACCCGCAGGAGTGTCGGCGGCCACGGATCCTTCGTTTTGCGGCCAGCGCACGGCCGCCGCCGGGGCGCGCACCCACCGGCGCGCGCCCCGGCGGCGGTGGGCGGGCGGATGGTGAGGGCCCGGTCGAGGCCGACGACGGTCAGGAGGCCCGGCGTGCGGGGTCGGGGACCGGACGGGCCGGGCGGGTGGGCTTCACGCCGAGGGCGAGGAGGGCGGTGTCGTCCTCCAGGCCGTCGCCGAAGCCCTTGAGCAGGCCGGTCAGGGCTTCGACGAGACGGCCGGGCGTGGTGGGTGCCCGGTCGGCGGCGAAGGCGAGCAGGGCCTCGTCGCCGAAGAGGCTCTCCCGGGTGGGGCCGGTGCGGGCCTCGGTGAGCCCGTCGGTGTAGAGCAGCAGGGTGTCGCCGGGGGCGAGGACGGTCGTCGCGGTGGTGAAGGGCGCCTCGGGCAGGATCCCGACCAGGAGGCCGCCGGGCGTGGGCAGGAACTCGCTGCGGCCGTCGGCGCGCAGCAGCAGGCTCGGCGGGTGGCCGCCGGAGGCGACCTTGACGGCGACGTGGCCGTCCGCGCTCTCCTCCAGCAGGCCGTAGACGACGGTGCAGTACCTCGGGTCACCCGCGGCGGTGTAGTGCTCGTGCAGGACCGCGTTCAGCGTGCGCAGCGCCGCGGCGGGTTCGGGGTCGTGCAGGGCCGCGGCGCGCAGGGTGTAGCGGGTCAGGGAGGTGAGGGAGGCCGCCTGGGGGCCCTTGCCGCACACGTCGCCGAGGAAGAACGCCCAGCGCCGGTCGCCGACGGGGAAGAGGTCGTAGAAGTCGCCGCCGAGCCGGTCGGGTGAGGCGGTGTGGTAAGAGACGGCCGTCTCCAGGCCGGGAACCGCGGGTAGCGCGGAGGGCAGGAGGGACTTCTGCAGGACGCCGAGGGCCTCGGTCAGCCGCTGCCGGTCCGTCTGCGCCTGCCGCAGGGCCGCGTCCGCCTGGGCGCGGGCGCGTTCGGCCTCGGCGCGGGCCTGCTCGGCCTCCTGGCGCCGGCGCAGCAGTTGCGCTTCGTAGGCGCGCCGGTCGGAGGCGTCGAAGACGGTGGTGCGGATCAGCAACGCCTCGCCGTCCTCGCCGTGCTTGACGGCGGAGGACACCAGGGTCGGCAGCCGCCCTCCGCCCCGGACCTTCATCTCCAGGGCGATGCCGTGCACCTGGCCCTGCATGCGCAGCAGCGGGGCGTAGTGCGTCTCGTGGTACAGCTTCCCGCCGACGGTGAGCAGGTCGGTGAAGCGCATCCGGCCCACCACCTCGGCGCGCTCCAGCCCGAGCCAGCCCAGCAGGGTGGCGTTGATCTTGGCGACGGTGCCGTCCATGAGCGTCGACAGGTAGCCGCAGGGCGCCCGCTCGTAGAGGTCCTCGGCGCTGTCCTCCAGCAGGGCGGCGAACGCCGCGTCGGTGGCCGCGCGCCCGTCGGGCGGGCCCGCGTCCTCGCCGACCCTGCCCATCAGCGCAGGCCGTCCAGGAACGCCAGGACGGCTTGGGCGGTGGCCTCGGGGGCGCTCAGCTGCGGGCAGTGGCCGGTGGCGTCCAGGGTGACCAGCCGGGAGCCGGGGATCGCGGCGTGCACGTACGCGCCCACCTCGCGGGGTGCGATCACGTCCTGCGTGCACTCCAGCACCAGCGTGGGGACCGTCACCTTCTTCAGGTCCTCGCGGCTGTCGGACAGGAACGTGGTGCGGGCGAAGACCCGCGCGATGTCGGGGTCGGTCGCGCAGAAGCTGTTGGTCAGCTCCCGGCCCAGCTCGGGCCGGTCCGGGTTGCCCATGATCACCGGGGCCATGGCCGAGGACCAGCCCAGGTAGTTCGACTCCAGCGTGGTCAGCAGCTCCTCGATGTCCTCGGCGCTGAACCCGCCCCGGTACCCCTCGTCGTCCACGTAGCACGGCGAGGGCGTCACCAGCACCAGCGCACCGATGCGCTCCGGCGCCGCCTCGGCCGCCAGCACCCCCACCATCGCGCTCACCGAGTGCCCCACGAACACCGCCTCGCGCAGGCCCAGCTCCTCGCACACCTCCACCGCGTCCTGCGCGTAGCCGTGCAGCGAGGAGTACCGCCGCTGGTCCCAGGCCGCCAGGTCCGACCCGCCCGAGCCCACGTAGTCGAACAGCACCACCCGGTGACGCTCCGCCAGGGCGGGCACCACCGGACGCCACATGTTCTGGTCACAGCCGAAGCCGTGGGCCAGCACCACCGCGGGCCCGTCGACGGGCCCGAGAAGCGTCACGTTGTTCCTGCGCAGAACGTCCATGGTCACCATCCTCCCACCCCGCCCGTCCGCGCCGGGAGGGGCGGGGGTGGTCGTTGCGGAGGCTCACGACGGAGCGGGCCGGGGGTTCAGGGCGCGGTTCCCTCCCCGGTGATGGACACGGCGGCGAGGTCGGCCAGGCCCGAGACCGAGAGGATCGGCGCCAGGAGGGGGTTGGCGACGAGTTCGATGCGGTCGGCGTGGGAGAAGAGCACGCTCAGCCCGGCGCTGTCCAGGTACTCGACCGCGGTGAGGTCGAGGACGACGGGACCGGCCGTCCCTTCGAGGGCGGCGGCCAGGTCGTGCGTGTTGCTCATGTCGATCTCGCCGATCGCGGTGAGCACGGGGGTGCCGTCCGGCCGCCGTCCGGGGGTCAGGGTCAGGAGCGTGGTCATCAGGCGATCCTCGTGTGCATGTCGACGGTGGTTCCGGTCGGGCCCGGGGTGACGGTGACCTGCTGCATCAGGGCGTGCATCAGACCCATGCCCCGGCCCCGGTGGGCGTTGCGCTCGGGCTGCGGGGTCTTCCAGCGCCCGGTGTCGGCGATGGTGAGGTGCAGCTTGTCGACGAACGCCTCGGCGCGGAAGTGCACCGTGTTGCCGGGGGTGTCGCGGTGCCCGTGCTCGATGGCGTTGGCACAGGCCTCTCCGGCGGCCACCAGGATGTTCTGCACGGTGGTCGGCGGCAGGTCGCACTGGTTGAGCCAGCCGCGCAGGGCCTTGCGGACCGGGGCGAGCTGGGACGACTCGGCGGGGAAGGACATCTCCAGCGGCGCCGGGTGGCGGTACAGCAGCAGGGCGACGTCGTCGTCGTAGCCGTCGGCGGGCGCCAGGCGGGCCATGACGTCGGTGGCGAGGTCGTCGACGGCGGTGTTCCGGCCGTCCTTGAGCACCTCGCCGGCCTGGTCGATGCCGGTGGTGAGGGGACGGCGGCGGCGTTCGACGAGGCCGTCGGTGTACAGCAGGAGGGTGGAGCGGGCCGGGATGGTGCAGGTGCCCTCGGAGCGCTCCCGGCCGGGGCGGACGGCCAGCGGCAGCGAGCGCCCGTCCTCCAGGAGCTGGGTGGTGCCGTCGGGATGGGCGAGGATGCCCGGCGGGTGTCCGGCGCTGGAGTAGGTCAGGTGGCCGGTCCCGGGGTCGAGGACCCCGCAGAAGACGGTGGTGCACCTGCCCCCGGGCACGCCGGCGGCGAACTGGTCCAGCGCCATGAGGACCTGGGGGGGACTCGCGTCCTGCAGCAGGAGCGCGCGGCAGGCGCTGCGCAGCTGCCCCATGACGCTGGCGGCCTCCAGCCCGCGGCCGACGCAGTCGCCGACGACGATGCCGATGCGGCCGTCGGGCAGGGCCACGGTGTCGTACCAGTCGCCGCCGACCTCCAGGGGCTGGGTGGCGGGCTCGTAGCGGACGGCGAAGCCGGCGGGCAGGTGGGAGGGGCCGAGGATGGCCCGCTGCAGGGCGATGGCGGTCTCGCGCTGCTGGTCGATCTGGTGCGCGCGGGCCAGGCCCTGGGCGAGCTGGCCGGCCAGCAGGGACAGCAGGAGCTGGTCCTCGCCGGTGAAGGGGCGCTGTTCGCCCAGGTCGATCCAGAGCGCGAGCGGGCCCTCGGGGTGCTCCAGCAGGATGCCCGCGCCGCGCCGGTCGGCGACGGGGGTGAGCGGGGGCCGGTCGCGCAGGTCGGCGAGGAACTCTTGGTGCTCCGGGGGCAGTTGCTGCCAGGTGAGGGCGGGGTCGGTGGCGGTGAGGACGGGCTCGGTGTCGTGGCCGAAGACGGTGGCCGCGACGTGCCGGGCGCTCCACAGCCGCTTCAGCTCGGCCAGGCTGCCGGTCACGGCCTCGGACAGGCTGGTGGCCCGGGACAGGCACGCCCCCAGGGCGGCCAGGGCGCTCTCGCGCTGGATGGCGTAGTGCTCGGCGGTCACGTCGCGGAAGGTGCCGACGATGGCGGTGCGGCCGGTGGTGGGGTCCTTGACCTGGTTGTAGGTGGCGCTGGCCCACAGCCGGTGCCCGTCGCGGTGGGTGACGGGGACGGTGTAGCTGCCCCGGTTGCGGTCGATCAGGTGCGCGAACGCCTCGGCGACCTGGCGGTGGGCCTCGGGGTCGGCGGCGGCGTCGGGCCACCAGGGGTGGACCGGCCGGTAGGGGAGGTCCTCGGGCCCGTAGCCGAGGATGGCGGTGAACGCCGCGTTGATCTCGGTGACGGTGCCGTCCTCGTCGCAGACGAAGAACGCCTCCTGCAGGGAGTCGACCAGCGCGGTGCGCCACCGGGCGTGGTGGTTGCGCAGCCGGGAGAGCTCGATGTTGGCGCGGGCCCGGGCGAGGAGTTCGGCGGCGGCGAACGGCTTGACCAGGTAGTCGTCGGCGCCCGCCTGCAGGCCCTCGATGGACGCTTCCTGCCCGGCGCGGGCGGACAGCAGCAGCACCGGCACGGAGGCGGTCCGGGGGTCCTCGCGCAGGGCGCCGACCAGGGCCAGCCCGTCCAGGTGGGGCATCATGACGTCGCTGATCACCAGGTCGGGCGCGTCGGCGCGGACGGCGTCCAGCGCCTGGCGGCCGTCGTGGACGGAGCTGACCTGGTAGCCGGCGCCGCGCAGCAGCCGGGTGAGGTACTCCCGCATGTCGGCGTTGTCGTCGGCGACCAGCACCCGGGCCGGGAGCCCCTGGCCGGGCGGGGACGGGTCGGCCCCTCCGCTCGGGGTGACGTCGCGGACCTCGACGGGTGCCGGGCCGGACCGTTCGTCCGGCAGCCAGCGCATCGCCTCCTGCAGGTACGGGTCCGCGGCGCCGCCGGGTGCGGTGCTCGTCCCGCCCTCCGGGAGGACGGAGCCGGCGGGCAGGTGGGCGGAGCCGAACGGCAGGCGGATGGTGAAGCAGGTGCCCCGGCCCTCGGTGGAGGTGGCGCTGATGCTGCCCCCGTGCAGCTCGACGAGCTCCTTCACCAGGGCCAGGCCGATGCCGCTGCCCTCGTTGGAGCGGGACCGGGCGTTCTCGATGCGGTGGAAGCGCTCGAACAGCCGGGGCATCTCCTCGGGGGCCACTCCGATCCCGGTGTCGGCGACGGTCACCACGGCCTCGCCGTCGCGGGCCCGGACCGCGACCCGGATCGACCCCTCGAAGGTGAACTTCAGCGCGTTGCTGAGGAGGTTGAGGACCACCTTCTCCCACATGCCCCGGTCGATGTAGACCGGAGCGGGCAGCGCGACGCAGTCGACGTGGAAGTCCAGGCCGGCCCGGTCGACGGCGGAGCGGAACACGCTGGCCAGCTCACCGGTGGCCGTGGAGAGGTCGACGGGCTCGTAGCTGGCCTGCATCCGGCCGGCCTCGATGCGGGAGAAGTCCAGCAGCGTGTTGACCAGCTTGCCGAGCCGCAGGCCGTTGCGGTGGATGACGTCCAGTTCCTCGCGCACCTGCGGGTCCGCGTCGGCGAGGCGGTGCTGGAGCTCCTGGAGCGGACCCATGATCAGGGTCAGGGGGGTGCGGAACTCGTGGCTGATGTTGGAGAAGAACGTCGTCTTGGCCCGGTCCAGTTCGGCGAGCTCCTCGGCCCGCCGCTGCTGGGCCTGGTAGCTGCGGGCGCTGGCGATGCCGCTGGCGACGTGGCCGGCGACCAGCTCCACGAACCCGCGGTAGCCCCCGTCCAGTGCGCGGTAGCGGTTGAGGCCCGCCACCATGAACCCGTACGGGCGGTCCCCCTGCTGCAGCAGCGGGACCACCAGCGCCTCCGCGGGCCCCTGCTCCCAGACGCCGGTCGGCAGGTCCGCGAACCGCGGCCCCTCCAGGGGCACGACCACGCTCTCCGCGCGGGCCACGGTCTCCAGCGGCCACAGCGGCTCGGCGTCCGCCCGCAGCGAGGTCGGCGCGGCGGGGTGGCCGGCCGGTATCCCGGTGGACGCGGCGAGGCGGGCGCCGCCGTCGCCGTCGAAGAGGTAGGTCAGGGTGAACGGCAGGTCGTGCGGGTTGCGGCCGAGCTGTGCGGCGGCGAAGTCGAGCATCTCCTGCTCGGTGCGCACCACGCTGGGGTCGGAGCCGAGGTCGCGCAGCGTGGCCATCCGGCGCTCGCCGATGACCCGTTCGGTGTCCTCGCTGACCACGCACAGCATGCCCGTCGGGCGGCCGTCGTCGTCGCGCAGCGGGCTGTAGGAGAAGGTGTGGTAGCTCTCCTCGGTGTAGCCGGAGCGCTCCAGGAAGAGCAGCAGTCCCTCGTCCCAGGTCGCCTCTCCCGTGGTGAGCACGGTGTCGATGCGCGGGCCGATGTCCCCCCAGATCTCCGCCCACACCTCGCCGGAGGGACGGCCCAGGGCCCAGGGGTACTTCTGGCCGAGGGTGTCGCGCCGGTAGGCGTCGTTGCAGAAGAACGTCAGCTCCTCGCCCCAGGCCATCCACATGGAGAACTTCGACGACAGCAGGATGCTCACGGCCGTGCGCAGGCTCTGCGGCCAACTACCGGGCTCACCGAGGGGCGTGGCCGACCAGTCCACCCGGGCCAGGTCGCCGCCGATCTTCGCGTCGGCGGTGAAGACCCCGGCCCCGGCCGCCCCCAGCACGGCCCGCTCGCCGTCGTCCGCCTGCGTCACTGGGCACCCCTTCGTCCGTCCGAACCGTCTGCGCGGGGCGTTCCGTCCGCGGCCCGACCGAGCCGGGCGACCGCGGTGGAGGAAATCCTTGACGCTGTACGTAGGATAGGACAACCGTTTCTCGGGTCCGTGAGGGCGGTGGGTCTACGAGGGGCGGAAGCGGAACAACGGTGCTCTCACACCCCCTCCCCGACCAGCGACCCGCCGGGACCGGCGAATCCCGGCGCCTGGCGGCCCTGCGCCGCTACGAAGCGCTGAACCTCCCGTCCGACCGCGCCTTCGACCGGATCGTGGCGCTCGCGGCCCGCATCTTCGACGTGCCCATGGCCGCCGTGGCGCTCGTCGACGGCGACCGCGTGCGGTTCCAGGCCACCCACGGGTTCGACGGCCTCCACGAGGCCCTCCGCGACAGCAGGCCGTGGGCCTGCGCGATCACCCACCCCGGGCCGTGCGTCGTCCCCGACGTCCTCGCCGACCCGCGCACCGCCGACGGCACGGCCCTCGGCCCCCTCGGCGCGCGCTTCTACGCCGCCGCCGCCGTCACCACCGCGGACGGGCAGCGGCTGGGAACCGTCGGCGTGCTCGACACCCGGCCCCGCACCCCCACCGCCGACCAACTGCGGGCGCTGGAGGACCTGGCCGCCCTCGTCATGGACGAGCTGGAGCTGCGGCTGTCCGCCCTGCACACCCTGGCTGCCGAACGGCGGCGGCGCGCCGAGGCCGAACGCCTGGCCCGCGCCCTGCAGCGCAGCCTGCTGCCCCCGGCCCTGCCCACCGTTCCCGGGCTCAACGCGGCCGCCGCCTACCACACCGCCTCCGCCGACGAAGTGGGCGGCGACTTCTACGACCTCTTCCCCCTCGACGACGGCCGCTGGGCCTTCTTCCTCGGCGACGTGTGCGGCAAGGGGGCCGAGGCGGCGGCGCTGACCTCGCTGACCCGCTACACCCTGCGGGCCGCCGCCATCTACGACCCCGACCCGCGCGCCGCCCTGGCGAACCTGGACGCCGTCCTCAAGGGCGAGTACCAGGGGGAGACGCCCCGCTTCTGCACCGCCGTGTTCGGGGTCCTCGACGCCGCCCCGGGCGGAGCCTTCGACGTCACCCTCGCCGGCGGCGGCCACCCCCCGTCCCTGGCGGTGCGGGCGGACGGCCGGATCGAGCCCATCTCCACCGCCGGCGGCCAGCTCATCGGACTGCTCCCCGGCCCCCGCTTCGTCCAGACCACCACCCGCCTGCGCCCCGGTGACGCGCTCCTCCTCTACACCGACGGGCTCATCGAGGCCCGCACCGCCCGAGGGGGGCTGCTCGGCGAGGACGGACTGGTCCGGCGCCTGACCGCGCGCGCACCGCGGAGCGCGGACGAGGTGCTCGCGGTGGTGGAGGAACTCGTCACCGAGCTGGGCCCCGGAGTCAGCGACGACACCGCGCTCCTCGTCCTCTCCGTACCGCCGGACAACCTCAGCATCCCGTCCCACTCGCAGGAGACCAGGTGACCGACCGCACCCTCATCGTCGACCGACTCCAGCACCCCTCCGGGGTGGTCGTGCTGTCCGTGACGGGCGAACTCGACCAGCACACCGCACCGGAGTTCACCCGGGTCGTGGAGGAGAGCCCCTTCGGTCCCGACCGTCCCGCCGTCATCGACCTGACCGAACTCACCTACTGCGACTCCACCGGGATCACCGCCCTGGTCGTCGCCTACAACCACGCCCAGGACGCCCGGGCCCCCTTCGTCATCGCGGGCCTGAACAGCGACCTGACCCGGGTCTTCCAGATCGTGGGCCTCGACCAGCTGTTCACCTTCCGTCCCACCCTCGCCTCCGCCCTCGGCTCCCTGGAGCGCTCCGGCTAGAAACCCGAACCGCCCGCCGGAAGGCGGGCGAGACCGCCTTCCGAATTCCGGTCGACCTCGAAGCCCCCGGTACGACGGCCGCCCCGGCGGCGGTCCGCCACGGCGGGCGACGCGTCTCGACGGGACGGCGCCCGGGTGCGATCCGCGAGGGAATGTCCTTTTTGTGCGGGGGCAGCCGACCTGTGGACCGGGTCCGCCGGAGGGTCCCCGTCGCGCACCAGGAGAGCCGCACGTCCGAGGAACCGCTGCCATGACCGACACCCGCACCACCGTCTTCGACCCCGACCCGCCCTCCCCCGGGTCCGCTGCGGCCCCCGACGGCCCGCCACCGGCGGCGCCCCTGCGGGAAAGGGCCCCGGACGCGCCGGTGGCCACCGCCGCCCAGGCCCGCCGGTTCGTGCAGCAGCTCCTGCACGAGGCCGGCCCGGTCACCGCCGCGGGCGAGGCGAACGCGCTCCTGGCCGTCAGCGAACTCGTCACCAACGCCAACCGGCACGCCGGCGGCGTCACCGCCTTCAGCGCCCGCACCGAGACCGCCCACCCGGCCGACGGCCGCCCACCCGGCCTGCGGCTGCGCATCACCGTCGAGGACGCCGACAGCCGCCTGCCGCACTCGCCCCGGCGCGCCCTGCTCGACCCCACCCGGCCGGGCGGTCGCGGCTGGGCCCTGGTGGTGATGCTCGCCACCACCTGCGAGATCTCCGTGCTGCCCGGCGGCGGCAAGCGGATCAGCGTCACCCTCCCGCTGTAGCGGCGGAGGCGGCCGGGGCGGGGGGCCACCCCGGGCAGTGGGCGGTGCTCAGGCGGTCCCCGGACAGTAGGCGCCGAGGGCCTGGCGGGTCGTCCCCCTCGGCACTCTCGTAGTCCCAGACGCCCCTGGCCACAGCAGCCTCCCTTCCCGTCGATGCACGGCTCACCACTGCTCCCGGGCCCCGCCGTGCTGGCGGGGCCCGGTGGTGGGGTGGGTCAGCCAGTGATGGCGGGGTCGCCGTTGACGGTGAAGGCGGTGGGCGGGCTGTTGGTGCCGGTGTAGGTGCCGGAGAACCCGACGGTCACGGACTGGCCGGGGGCGAGGGTACCGTTCCATCCGGCGTCGCTCGCGGTGACGTTGGAACCGGACTGGCTCCAGGTGCCGCCCCAGCCGCTGGTGACGCGCTGGTTGCCGGGGAAGGCGAAGGCCAGGCTCCAGTGGTCCAGGGTCTGGGTGCCGGTGTTGGTGAGGGTGACCTGCGCGGTGAACCCGGAGCCCCAGTCACCGGTGGTGGCGTAGGCGACCTTCGCGCTGCCGGTAGGCTGGGCGCTTTGGGTCGTCACCGACACCGCGGCCGACGCCGGGGAGACCAGCCCCGTACTGTCCTTGGCCTTCACGTAGAACCGGTACGCCGTGGCCGGGGACAGACCGGTCACCGTCGCCGACAACGTCCCGGCGCCGGTGCTCGCGACCACCTTGTCGGGGCTGCCGACCTGGTACACGTCGTACCCCGCCAGCGGGTTGGACCCGGCCGGAGCCGCGGTCCAGTCCAGCTTCACCGAACCCGACGTCACACCCGACGCCACCGGAGCACCCGGAGCGCCGGGGGCCGTGGTCTGGGTGCCGGGGAGCTGGGGCGCGTCGCCCGGGCCGGTCTGGCTGGTGTAGACCATGTCCCAGTAGGTGAGGCTGGGCAGGGTGAACTGCACGTACGGGCCGTCCGCGTCGGTGCCGGTGGTGAACGGGACCTGGTAGGTGGTGCCGTTGTTGTAGTCCGGGGAGGCGAACAGCAGGGCCTTGGGCAGCGTGCGGTAGTGGTACTTGACCGGCACGTCGGTGGTAGACGCCCCATTCCGGGCTGATGCCGAGGCCCTGGGTGTGGTAGTCGGATGCGCCGCAGCACTTTCCGTTGTCGGCGGAGAAGATGGCGTTGTACGGCATCGCCACGGCGTTGGCGTCGTGGGCGGCGTTGACCAGGTTGGTGACCGCGGAGGCGTAGACGGTCTGCTGGTTGCCGTCGTCGGTCCACGACGAGCACGGGGAGGCGACGGTGCCGCACAGCGGCTGGTCGTGGTTGTACTGCCAGTCGTGGAACTGCAGGCCGTCGATGTGGTACTTCGTCAGCGCGCTCATGGTCGCGGCGGCCTGGGCGGGCGTCAGGCCCGCCTTCCCGAAGGAGTTGCCGGTGAAGTAGCCGTAGCGCGGGAACCGCGTCCAGTTGGAGGAGACGTCCACGGCGGTGTTGATGGAGTCCACCGCCTTTCCGGAGGCGTCCGTGACCACCGCGCTGACGAGGTAGCCCGTGAAGTCCTCGGACGGGGCCGTCCAGTGGAAGGTGAGCGTCGCCGTGGCCCCGTTGGCGACGGTGAGCGGCTGCGACACCGGGGGGCCGGCGGCCGACTGCAAGGTCATGAAGTACAGCGTCACCGCTTCGCCGTTGATGTCCTTGCCGCTCTGGTTGGCGATGGTAGCCGTGAAGGTGACCGAGTCGCCGGGGGCGTAGCGGGACTTGTCGGTGGTGAGGTCGGAGAGGACCTGTCTTTTGTTGCTTATTGAACGAAAGAGACGGACGAGGCGAGTCTCCTGACCGGTCGATGCGCGTACTGCCTGCCTGCGCGTCTGCGAAGGCCGCAGCCCGCTCCGGATCCCACCCCGACGGGGATCCGCAGGAGAGCGGCGGTGCGGCCGCAGCGCGGGGAGCTGGAATTCTCCGAGCGATCGGGGGAATGTGGGAACCCTGTGGATCTCCGAGGAGGCTGGTGTGGCACGGGAGCGAATGGTCCTGGGAGAAGTGCTCGCGGCGGCCGAGGCGGCAGCGCCGGTCGACTCGCTGGACGTGGTGGCGAACCACCTGCGCGAACGGTTCGGCGCGCGGTACGTCTCCTTCCTGTTCCTCGACCTGGTCGGCCAGAGCGTGGTGCGGGTCGCGGAGGACGCCACCACCCTGGACGGGCGCAGTGCCGAACGGATCCGGCTCGACGGCAGCCTCTACGAGGAGGTGCTGCGCACCCAGCACCTGGTCCGCGCCCCGGAGGACGCCGACGGGCACGGGCACCGCGTGATCGCCCCCGTCACCAACCGCGGCGACGCCATCGGCTTCCTGGAGCTCTCCCTCCCCCCGGTGCCCGAGGTCACCGGGGACACGCTGGAGCAGGTGGAGCAGGCCGCCCACGCCCTCGCGTACATCGTGGTCACCGACCGCCGCTTCACCGACCTCTACCACTGGGCCCGGCGCACCGCCCCCGTCAGCCTGGCCGCCGAGATCCAGCGTCAGCTCCTGCCCGACGCCCCCTGCTGCGAGGCGGCCCAGTTCACCCTGGCCTGCGCCCTGGTGCCCGCCGAGAGCGTCGCCGGGGACACCTACGACTACGCCCTGGACCGCGAGACGCTGCACCTGTCCCTGACCGACGCCATGGGCCACGACCTCAACGCCGCGCTCATCGCCACCCTCCTCGTCAACGCCTCCCGGGGCGCCCGCCGCGTCGCGGCCTCCCTGGACGAGCAGGCCGAGCACGCACACCGCTCCCTGCTCGAACAGAAGCCCGGCATCCTGGCCACCGGCCAGCTCCTGCGGATCCCCCTGGACGGAGGCCGGGCGCAGCTCGTCAACGCCGGCCACCCGCGCCCGCTGCGACTGCGCGAGGGCACCGTCGAAGAAGTACCCCTGCACGCCGACCTGCCCTTCGGCGTCCCCGGGCAGGACCGCTACCGGGTGCAGGACATCGACCTGCGGCCCGGTGACCGGCTGCTGCTCCACACCGACGGGATGTGCAGGAGCGCCGCGCGAAGTCCGTCGACCTGCCCGCCCTGCTGGCCGCCACCGCCACCGACCACCCGCGCGAGGTGGTGCGCGCCCTGGTGGCGGCCGTCACCGACGCCTGCGACGGCAGGCTCCAGGACGACGCCACCGTGATGTGCCTGGACTGGCACGGCCCCACCGCCGGGGGCCGCCGGGCCCACGCCGGCGCCAACGCCTGAAACGGCCGCCTAGGGTGATCGGGCCGGTGGGCGGGCTTCGAGTGCAACGTCGGCCCGGGGGCTGTCTCGCTGCGGGTCCGGCCGCGCACTCGAATGGCACATCCGGGAGGCGTGCAAGGGCAGTTGACCCTACGTTGACTGCCGGGGGGCAACCCGAACGAGAGGTGTGCATTTCCATGGCTGGGAAGTTCGAGCTGTACGTGGACGAGTCGGGCAACCACCGCTTCCGCCTCAAGGCGAGCAACGGTTCGGTCGTGGTGACCGGCGAGCCGGAGGAGTCCCGCGAGCAGTGCCTGAAGAACATCGAGTCGATCCGCAAGCTCGCGCCGTACGCGCAGCTGCTGGAGGCTCCGGCGAACGCCTGACGACGCGTCGGCCGCCCACCGGCCCGGCAGGCCCGCGACGGGCCGTGACGCGCCGGGGCCGACGGGCCCGTGACGACCTTCCCGGTCCGTCACGGGCCCGTCGGCCGTCGCGGTACCGGTTCGGGCGGGGGGCGGTGGAGCGGGGGCCGGGTGGGGCATGCTGGGCGGGAGCGGGCGGAGACGGACGAGGGGGTCGCGGTTGAGCGGGCGGGAGATCATGGCGGCGGCGGGGGTGCTGTTCCCCGACGCGGACGGCCGGGTGCTGGTGGTGCGGACCTCCTACCGGGCCAAGCACCCGATCGCGGTGCCCGGCGGCGGCTGGGACGCGGCGGACCCCTCGCCCCGGCACACCGCCGTCCGGGAGATCCGCGAGGAGCTGGGCGTCACGCCCGTCCTGCGCGAACTCGCCTGCCTGGACTGGTCGCGGGACCACGACCGGCCGCCGATCGCGGCCTTCCTTTACTGGGCCGAACCGCTGACCGCCGAGCAGCGGGCCGCCGTCCGGTTGGAGGCCGCGGAGCTGGACGCGATCGTCCACCTGCCGCCCGAGCTGCTGCTGTCGGCGGTGCCGCCGCTGCTGTCGCGCCGGATGGGCGCCTGCCTGCGGGCCCCGCGCTCGGCCGCGCCGCTGGAGCTCGCGGACGGCCTCCCCGTCGGCCACTCGGCCCTGCACCTGCCGCCGCGCCCCGCCCCCGCGTACCTCGGCGCGGCCGCGCTGGCCGGACTGCTGCCGCCCGCCGGCGGGCGGGCCGCGCCGCCACCGCCGATGGACAAGCAGACGTACTACGCCAGCCGCCCGCGGATCCGGGTCAAGGCCCGGATGCTGTTCACCGACCCGGACGGGCGGGTGCTGCTGGTGCGGCTGAAGCCGTGGCGGGGCGAGTCGCCGTGGGTGCTGCCCGGCGGGTCGGTCGAGGCGGACCGGGAGCTGCCCCGGGAGGGCGCCCGGCGCGAGGCCCTGGAGGAGTTGGGCTGGCGGCGCGAGCCGGGGCGGCTGCTCGGCATCGACTGGGTGGCCGCCCGCCCCGACGAGCAGCCGTACCTGACGCTGGTGTACGACGGCGGGACGGCCGGGCCGGACCTGCTGGCGGCGGTCCGCGTCCAGGAGGAGGAGATCGCCGAGTGGCGGCTGTTCGCCCCGCAGGACGCCGCGCCGGTCCTGACCCCGTCCTCGGCCCGGCGGTTGGCGGCCTGCCTCGCGGTGCGCGCCCTGCCGCCGACCGCCGGGCCGGCGGAACTGGTGAACGGCGCGCCCGCGGCGGGCCCGGCACCGGCCTGAACTCCTCCCCCGCTCGCGCCCGTTCCGCCCCGGTCGGCGGTTCGCGGCGGGTACCGGGGGTCGCGCCGGGTATGAATAGGCAGGTGGGGACGGTGTCCGCCGGTACGGCGCGAGGATCGGGAGGTGCGGGGTGGCGCGGTCGGTCGGGTCCGAACTGGACGGTCGTGCGGTGCGGTCGCTCGGCATCAGCAACCGGCTGCTGCTGCACCTGGACGGCGAGTTGCTGCTGACGGTCGAGAACGACTTCCGGCTGCGGCACGGCGCGGAGGTCGAGCACTTCTACCCCGCGCTCGGCCTCTCCCCCTCCGGCGCGCTCGGGCGGCTCGCGGACGCGGTCATCACCGCGACCGCCGTCACCCCGGCCGGCGGCCTGCAACTCGCCTTCGACACCGGCCACGTCCTCGCCGTCGCCCCCGATCCGGCCCCTGGCGGCCCGGCCCACCCCTGGCAGCTCTCCTCCCCCGCCGGCCTGCTGTGCACCGGCGGCCCGGACGGCTCCTTCGCCCCCTGAGGGCGGTCGCCCGCCAGGATGCGGCACCCGGGTGCGGAAGCCGTTCGGCGCGGTGAACAATGGCCGGATGGAACTGATCGCGAAGGACGTGGACGTCCCAAGTCCGGCACTGAACCGGGATGTTGAGCCCCTGCTCCGGTCCCTGCGCCCCGCCCTGACCGGGCCCGGCTTCACCGCGTTCGCCACCGAAGCGGCGGGCCAGGGGCTGGTGTTCACCGCGGCGTACGACAACTCCGCCGCCGGGAAGGGCCGTTGCGTGGGCGTGGCGACCCACCGGACGCTGGCGACCAGCCGGGGCCGGGTGCTGTTCGTCGACGACCTGGTGACCGATCCCGCGCTCCGCTCGCACGGCGTCGGCGCCTGGCTGATGGCCGAGTTGGAGCAGCGGGCGGCCCGGTCCGGCTGCGCCCGGGTGGAGTTGGACTCCGGCGTGGTCAACCAGGGCGCGCACCGCTTCTACCACGCGCGGCGGATGTCGGTGGTGGCCTTCCACTTCGCCCTGGACGTGCCGCAGCACCGCTGAACCCGACCGGGAACCTCCGGGGCGGGACGGGCCGGGGCGGGGCGGGGGGCGGGCCGGGAACCTCCGGGGCTGGCGTCGCGTCACTAGGATGGCCGCCGGTCACAGCGGGTGGGCGGGGACGGAAGGGGCGGGCGTGTTCGGAATCATCAGGCCGTGTCGGCATCGACTTTCGGAGCGCCTGCACGCCTCCTGGACGGCCCACCTGTGCGGCCTCTGCCTCGCCCTGCGGGACGACCACGGGCAGTTGGCGCGGACGGCCACCAACTACGACGGCCTGGTGATCTCCGTCCTGGTCGAGGCCCAGTCCTCGGAGTCCGCGGACCGTCGCACCGCCGGGCCCTGCCCGCTGCGCGGCATGCGCACCGCCCCCGTGGCCCGCGGCGAGGGCGCCCGGCTGGCCGCGGCGGTGTCGCTGGCGCTCGCCTCCGTGAAGGTCCGCGACCACGTCCAGGACGGTGACGGCCTCTTCGCCCGCCGCCCCGTCGCAGCCGGGGCGCGGCGGGTGACCCGGCGCTGGGACCGGCAGAGCGCGGACAGCGCCGCCGTCGTCGGCTTCGACACCGCCGTCCTGCTGACCGCCGCCGCCCGGCAGCAGGACGCCGAGTCCGCCGTCACCGCGGGCGGGCCGCTGCTGCTGGCCACCGCGCCCACCGAGGAGGCCACCGCCGCCGCGTTCGCCCACACCGCCGTCCTCGCCGGACGCCCGCACAACGCCCGGGCGCTCGCCGAAGCCGGGCGCCTCTTCGGACGCCTCGCCCACCTCCTCGACGCCGCCGAGGACCGCGCCGACGACGAAGCCCGCGGGCTCTGGAACCCGCTCACCGTCACCGGCACGCCCCGAGCCGAAGCCGAACGCCTCTGCCGCGACGCCGTCCACGGCATCCGACTGGCGCTCAAGGAAGTCGAGTTCACCGACGGGGCCCTCGTGCACCGGCTGCTCGCGCACGAGACCGGGGAGGCGGTGGACCGGGTCTTCGGACGCCGCGGCCACCACGCCTGCGCCAACGCCCACGCCCACACCTCCCCGCCCGGTGCCGACCCGCACGCCCCGTCGCCCCCGGACCACTCGCACGACTTCGCGAAGCCGAAGCGGCCCCGTTCGCTGATCCCGGGCTGCGCGGTGTGGCTGACGATGGCCTGCACCTGCCAGTTGCTGTGCTGCGACCACGACGACCCGTTCTCGCGCGAGCGGCGCGAGGGCTTCTGCCAGCGCCACGACTGCGACTGCAGCGGGTGCGACGGGTGCGACGGGTGCGGCAGTTGTTGCGGTGACGACGGGTGCTGCAGCAGTTGCGACTGCTGCGACGGATGTGACGGGTGCGGCTGCGACTGCTGATCCCCCCGCCGCCCTCCGGTCGCCCTCCCGGCGTCCTCCCGGCGTCCCGCGCGTCACTAGGATGACCGGCGATCAGCCCGGACGGGCGGGGACACGGGGCGGGACGGGGCAGGACGATGACGGACCGGCAGGGGTTCACGGCGGCGGTCGAGTTGGCGGAGTGGGGCGGTTGGCCCGCGCTGCAGGAGTTGGGCGAGTCGGCCGATCCGTTCGAGGTGGCGGCGGTCGGGGGCACCTGGCGTCCGAAGGACCGGCACTTCGGGGTGCTCCTGGACGGCCGGGTGGTCGCCCACTCCGGGCTGGTGGTGGCACCGGTGGAGGTCGGCGGGCGGCGCTTCGAGGTGGCGGGGATCGGCGGGGTGCTGGTCTCGCCGCACTGGCGCGGCCACGGGCTGGCGCGGGCCGTGGTCACGGCGGCGCTGGACGCGGCGCGGGCCGACGGGTTGGAGTTCGCGATGCTGTTCTGCCTGCCGGACCGGGCCCCGCTGTACGCGCGCCTGGGGTGGACGGCGCTGCCGGGCCCGGTGACGGCCGAGCAGCCGGAGGGGCCGGAGACGGTCCGGCTCGGGGCGATGTGGATCGGGCTGGTGCCGGGGGCGGTCTGGCCGGAGGGCGGGACGGTCCGGCTGCACTCGCTGCCGTTCTGAACGGGAACGGGGACCGGGGGTCGAGCAAGTACCGTCCCTGGAGCGGCCGTTGGTGATGGTGATCCGGTGTCGCCGCCCTGCTGACGGGGTGCCCCGGAGGAGTTCCGTCGGCCCGCGCCTGACGGATGGGCAGCGGGCGACCGTTGCAGGGCTGTTGCGTGCGGCGTGATCCGGGTCACGGTCGGCGGCGGGCGGTTCGTGATCGACTCTCCGGATGGTTCTGATGCGGGCGGTTCGGGTGGGTGCAGGCGTCGTGGTGGCGACGGTGGCGGTCGTGGGCTGCGGGTCCTCGGTGGGCGCGGGGAGCGCGGGGGCTCCGGCGGCCTCGGGGAGCTCGGGGCCCTGCGGGGCGGCGCCGGGCGCGGCGCCGGAGGGCTGGGTGCGGGACGGGGTGCGGGTCGTGGCGGTGAACGGGGAGTGCCTGGAGTACGAGGTGACCAACCGGGGGACGGAGACCGCCGACGTGTCGGTGCTGTTCGGGTGGTCGGGCAGCGGGGAGCGGCCGGCGGACAACCTGTCGGCGGTGCAGCGGGGGCTGGCCCCGGGGGCGTCGGTGCGCGGGCAGCTCCCGCTGACGGGCGCCACGGTGCAGCCGGACCTGCCGGTCGGGGCGATGCCGAGCTTCCGGCAGGCACCGGACGGCGTGCTGCCGCGCTCCGCGGGCCCGTCGGGTTCCGCCCGGTCGGCACCGGGGGTGAAGGTGGCGCGGGTGCGCAGCGTGCCGACGGCGGAGGCGCCGTCGACGGGCGGGGCGTGTCCGGCCTCGGGGGTGCGGGTGTACGCGGACCGGGGGGACGCCGCGATGGGGCTGCGGGTGGTGGGGCTGCACCTGGAGAACTGCGGGACGGCGGACGTGGTGCTGAACGGCTACCCGCAGGTGCAGGTGCTGGACGAGGCGCACGCCCCGGTCGCGTCGGTGCGGGTGCTGGAGGGCGGTGCGGCGATCGCGACGGGCACGGGTGCGGACGCGTCGCCGCGCCGCTTCACCGTCCCGGCGGGCGGGAAGGCCGGCTCGACGCTGGTGTGGCGCAACACGAACGACGCCTCGTCCGACCCGGTGAACGCCCCGTACGTGCGGGTGCGGGCGACGCCGGGCGCGGCACCGGTGACGGTGACGCCGGAGCTGGACCTGGGGACGACGGGGCGGCTGGGCGTCGGGGCCTGGGCGCCGGAAGGGTCCTGACCGCCTGCACCCCCCCGCGGCCGTTCCGAGGGGCGTCAGCCGACGTGGACGCGGGGGCGGCGGGCCCGGTCGGGTTCGGCCTCGCGGAGCACTTCGCGGGTGACGGGGGCGACTTCGCCCTGCCCGAACAGGAAGAAGCGCAGGATCTGGGCGAAGGGGCTGCCCTCGGTCCACTCGAAGTAGATGTGCGGGAGTTCGCCGGTGGTGTCGCGCACGTGCAGCAGTATCGCGGCGAGCGCGTTGGGGATGCTGGAGTGCTCCAGGGTCAGCACGCGGTAGCGGTCGTGCAGGACCTCGCCGCGGACGTGCAGTTCGGCCTCGAAGTCGGACGGGTCGAGGACGGTGACCTCGACGAAGACCAGGTCGTCCTCGGGCGGGATGTCGTTGTCGGCCCGGATCTGGTGCACCTTGTCGCGGTACTCGGCGAGGTCGCGGCCGGCCGGTTCGTTGGCGATGAAGCGGATGGTGCGGTGCGCGGTGTCGCGCACGAAGCGTTCCGCGACCTCGTCCAACTGCACGTCGATGACCCGGAGTTCGAAGGCGCGGGCGATCCGGGAGGCGAGCGAGACCAGCACGATGCCCGCGATGAAGCAGGCGCCGATCTTCACGCCGTCGGGGCGTTCGGCGATGTTGACCGCGGTGGTGTAGAGGAAGACCGCGGCGATCACCGCGAAGCCGACGGTCCAGCCGCGCTGCCGGGCGGCGCGGGCGGCGATGGTGACGGCGATCGCGGCGGAGGTGATCAGGACGAGCACGCCGGTGGCGTACGCGCCGCCCTGCTTGTCGACGTTCGCGTCGAACAGCCAGGTGACCAGGAAGGCGATCGCGATGAGCACCAGCACCATCGGGCGCACCGCGCGGGCCCAGTGCGGGGCCATGCCGTAGCGGGGCAGGTAGCGGGGCATCAGGTTGAGCAGTCCGGCCATCGCGGAGGCCCCGGCGAACCACAGGATGGCGATGGTGGAGAGGTCGTAGACGGAGCCGAAGGCGCCGCCGAGGTAGTGGTGGGCGAGGTAGGCCAGGGCGCGGCCGTTGGCGGGGCCGCCGGGCTGGAAGTCGTCGGCGGGGATGAGCAGGGTGGTGACGAAGCTGGTGGTGATCAGGAAGCAGCTCATGATCACGGCGGAGGTGGTGAGCAGTTTGCGGGCGCCGCGGATGCGTCCGGTGGGGTGCTGCTCGGTGTCCTCGGGGTCGCCCTCGATGTGCGGCATGACGGCGACGCCGGTCTCGAAGCCGGACAGGCCCAGGGCGAGCTTGGGGAAGACCACCAGGGCGACGCCGATCATCGCGACCGGGTTGCCGTGCTCCAGGGTGAGGGCGTGCGTCCAGTCGGTGACCAGGGAGGGCGCGGTGGCCACGTGCCACAGGCCGACGGCGACCACCACCACGTTCAGCGCCAGGTAGACGCCGACCAGGACCACCGCCACGCCGATGGCCTCGCTGAAACCCTTGAGGAAGACCGCGCCGAGGGCGGCGATCAGCAGCAGGGTGATCAGCACCTGGTGGCCGCCGAGCGCGCTGCGCAGGTGCGGGTTCTCGACCAGGTGGGCGGTGGCGTCGGCGGCGGAGAGGGTGATGGTGATCAGGAAGTCGGTGGCGGCGAAGCCGAGCAGGGCCAGGACGAACAGCTTGCCCTTCCAGAACGACAGCAGGCGCTCCAGCATGGCGATCGAGCCCTCGCCGTGCGGGCTCTCCCGGGCGACCCGGCGGTAGACCGGCAGCGCGCCGAACAGGGTGACCAGCACCAGCACGACGGTGGCGACCGGGGAGAGCAGACCGGCCGCGAGGGCCGCGATGCCGGGCTGGTAGCCGAGGGTGGAGAAGTAGTCCAGGCCGGTCAGGCACATCACCTTCCACCAGCGTTGGCCGTGCTGCTGGTCGGTGGCCTGGGCGTGCGGGCCGGGGTGCTGCTTGGCCATGTCGGCGAGGCCTTCCAGCAGCCAGGCCCGCAGCCGCTGCCGGGCTGTTCCTGCGTCCGCGGGGGCGTGGTCGACCACGGTACCGGCTCCTGTTCGTGGGGTGGGGCCCCGGGCTCGCCGGACGCTCCGGCCCGCCGGGCGAACTCCCACGTCAATGTAGGTGACGTCCGCCGTCGTCCGGGGCAGGCCGGAGCGTAGCCCCACCCTTTGGCCCAGCAGCGCACCGGCCCCGGGGCGTTGACGGACCCTTGGGGCGGGGTTGGCGTACGGTTTGCCGCCGTGCCGGGATTCGTGCCGGTTCGTCCGGTTCGGGACCATCGGCCCCGCGGACGGGACCGCCCGGCCCTGTCCGCGCACCGCGCCGCTCCGGGACGCTGCCAGCGGCGCGACCGCCCACGGGGGGCCGGTCGCGCCGCCGAGGAGAGGAATCCGCGCGTGCCCCACCCGCGCCGCCCGTCCGTGCGTCCGCTGACCCGCCGCCGCTCCGTCCGCCGTCAGCAGGTGCACCACCGGCGGGGCCGGGGCGCGCGGTGCAACCCGCTCCGCCGCGGGGTGGACCGGGCCCGGCGGCGGGCGGTCGCCCTGGCGTGCTGCGTGCTCGCCGCGGCGGTGGCGGCCGGTGCGGCGGCCTGGCGCGTCCCGGCGCGGCTGCTGCCCGGGTGGGTGCTCCCGGCCGACCTGCCGGCCGTGCCGTACGAGGCGGTGGACCGGGGGCTGCTCGGGCTGCTGGTGTTCGGGGCGGTGGCGGGCGGCGGGGCGGCCGGGCTGCGCTGGCGGCTGCGGGTGCTGGAGCGGCGGGCGGCGGACTCCTGGGAGCGCGCCTGGCGGCGGGTGGAGCCGCTCTGGTCGGGGCGGGCGCTGCCCTGGTCGGACGGCGGAGCGGGCGGGGGCCGCTGAGCCGCCGAACGGGGTGGCCGGGACGCGGGCGGTTCGAGCACGTCCGGGCAGCGGGCGTCAAGGGCCGCTCGGGACCACGGCGGGGGCCGGTCGGGACCGGGTCCGGGGCCTGGTCGGGGGCGGGTGGCCCTGTCGGCGGGCGGACGGGGTTTGGCAGACTGCCGGGTGTCGGGGGTCTGCGAGGAGGAGTTGCTGCCATGTCCGAGGGTTCGGCGCCGATCAGGGTGTTCCTGCTGGACGACCACGAGGTGGTCCGCCGCGGGGTGCACGACCTGCTGGACTCGGAGCCGGACCTGCAGGTCGTCGGCGAGGCCGGGACGGTCGAGCAGGCGCTGGCCCGGGTGCCCGCGCTGCGCCCGGACGTCGCGGTGCTGGACATGCGGCTGCCGGACGGCGACGGCGTGACCGTCTGCCGGGAGCTGCGTTCGCGGATGCCCGACCTCGCCTGCCTGATGCTCACCTCCTTCGACGACGAGGAGGCGCTGCTGGACTCGATCATGGCGGGCGCGGCGGGCTACGTGCTCAAGCAGATCAGCGGCACCGACCTGGTCACCGCGATCCGCACGGTCGCCTCCGGGCAGTCGATGCTCGACCCCGGCGCGACGACCCGGCTGATGGCCCGGCTGCGCGGCGAGGCCCCGGCGCCCGCGCCGGAGTTCCCGCACCTGACCGACCGGGAGCGGGAGATCCTCGCGCTGATCGGCGAGGGGCTGACCAACCGGCAGATCGGCGAACGGGTGTACCTGGCCGAGAAGACCGTCAAGAACCACATCTCCCGGCTGCTGGCCAAGCTCGGCGTGGAGCGCCGCGTCCAGGCCGCGGTGATCGCCACCCAGACACTGGCCGCCCGGCCCGGCGGCGCCGAGCGGGGGTGCTGAGCGGGGTGCTGAGCCCCGGGGGTGTCCGGGCCGCTCGCTAGGGTGCCGCCAGGTGGCCGACCGGTTCGTGGTCGGTCGGTGGGTCGGTCGGTGGGTCTGGAGGGGCGAGTGCGGCGCTGGGAGTCGGTCGAGGGCGGTTCGGCGAAGTTCTGGGAGGCCGGGGCGGAGGGGGCCGCGGTGCGGGTGCGGTACGGGCGGATCGGCACCGAGGGGCGGCTGCTGGTCAAGGAGTTGGCCGATCCGGCGGCGGCTGCGGCGCACCTGGCGAAGCTGGTCGCGGAGAAGGAGCGCAAGGGCTACCTGGCGGTGGACGGCGGTGGCGCGGACGAGGGCGCCGCCGCGGTGGCCGAGGTGTCTGCCGAGCCCGTCGGCCTTCCGGACGAGGACGCGTTCGTGCTGCCCGAGGCGTGGCGCGAGCGGGTGGTGCCGCGCCGTCGGGGCGGGGTGCCGGTTCCGCTGCCCGGGTGGTGGCCGGTGGTGGACGCCGCCGAGGTGGCTGCGGTGGAGGCCGGGCGGGTGGCCGAGCGGCGGGAGGCGGTCGAGCGGGTGCTGACCGCCGGGGAGTCCGATCCGGGGCCGGTGGCCGCCGTCCGGGCGTACCTGGCCGGGGAGGTGGACCCGGCGGGGCTGATGGCGGTGACGGCGATGATCCGCCCACCGGCCGAACCGTACTGGCAGGAGCGGGAGTTCGCGGGCTGGGTGGCGCGCTTCGGCCTGGGCGTCGCGGTGCGGGCCGCCGTGGCGTCCTTCGAGGTGGACACCACCTGGGCGCGGACGGGCCGGTGGCAGAGCAGGTTGACCGTCCTCGACCTGAACGACCCGCGCCGCCCCTCGCTGCTGCTCGAGTTCCAGCTGCTGGCACTCGCCCGCCGGGCGCTGACCGCCGCACCGGAGGGCGAACACGCCGCCGCAGTCGCGGAGTTGGCCGCGCTACGGGACACGCCGTTGCGCCGGGCGGCCGGTGCGTTCCTGGTGCCGGAGCGGACGGAGTGGGTGGAGGCGTGCCTGGGCGAGGCGTCCGGGCACGGGCAGGCGGCGGACGCCGTGCTCCAGACGCTGCTGCTGTCCGCGGTCGGCGGTGTCGAGCAGGCGCGGCGGGTCGCCCCGACGGATGGCTGGGCGTGGCTGCACTGGACGCCCGAGCTGGTGGCCACCCTCGCCGACGGGGTCGGGCCGGCCGCCGCGCCGCTGCTGACGGGGGCGCTGGAGCGGTACGGGTACGACGGGGACCGGATGGGCGAGTACGCCGGGTACGTGGCGGAGTTCCCGACCGACGAGGCGATGGGCGAGCTGGTCGACCGGATCGCCTCGAAGCCCGTCCGGTTGGTGCTGCTGGAGGCGGTGCGACGCTTCCCGGTGCGGGCGGTGCGGGTCCTGTCGGCGGCGGCGCGGCGCGGTGGCCCCGACGCGGCGGCGGCCCGGCAGATGCTCAACGGGCACGTGGCGGTGGTGCGTTCGCGGCTGCCGGAGGTGCTGGCGCTGCTGGACGGGGAGGTCGCCGCGTTCGTGCTCGGCCTGCCGGGGGCGCGGGAGCCGCTGCCGGAAGCGGCGCCTGAGCGGCTGCCCGCGCTGCTGGTCGACCCGCCGTGGGCGCGGCGGCGGACCGTCCGCAAACCGAAGGTGCTGACCGGTCTCACCGCCGACGAGGGGTCGGAACTGCACTGGGAGGAGGGCGAGTCGGCCGCGTTCGCGGCCACGGCCGAGCACTACTGGGCGTATCCGGCGGACACCGACTGGGCGGCGGAGGCGCAGCGGGTGCCCCTGCTCGGCTCGTCCTGGCAGTGCTGCCGCCTGCTGACGCAGGGCCCGGCTGAGCTGGTGGCGCCGTTCCTGGACTCCTGGGACGCGAACGCGCTGGCGGGCGGTGACGTGCAACTCCCGCCGGTGCTGGCGAAGTACGGCACGGCCGCGCTGCGGCTGGTGCACGCCGCGGTGCTGGCCCGGCCCGCGCACGCGGCGCAGGTGCTGCTGCCGGTGCGGAGCGCGGTCGCGGCGGGCGTGATGGCGGACGCCCTGGTGCGGCTCAAGTCCGTTCAGCCGGTGGCCCGTTCGTGGTTCGCCCGGCACGGGGTGGCGGGGGCGCTGCTGCTGGTTCCGGCGGCGGTCGGCAAGGCGGGCCGGGCCCGGCTGGCGGCGGAGAACGCGCTGCGGCTGGTGGCCCTCCGGGAGGGCGCGGAGGTGCTGACCGCGGCGGTGGCGGAGCGCTACGGCGAGCAGGTCGGGGAGGTGGTCGCGGAGGTGCTGGGGTCCGATCCGCTGGAGACCGCGCTGCCCGCGAAGCTGCCCGAACTCCCCTCCTGGCTGCGGCTGGAGGTGCTACCGCAGATCCAACTGGTCGACGGGAGTGGCGCGTTGTCGCTCCAGGCGGTGCGCCACCTGCTGACCGTGCTGCAGTTGGGGAAGCTGCGCGAGCCCTACCCGGGCCTGGCGGTGGTCGCACCGGCGCTGCGGGCCGACACGGTACGGGCGTTCTGCTGGACGCTGCTGGAGGAGTGGCGTCAGGCCGGGATGCCGGGGCCGGACGGGTGGGCGCTGTACGCGCTCGGGGAGTGCGGTGACGACGACACCGCGCGGCGGCTGGCGCCGGTGCTGTGCGAGTGGCCGGGCCAGAGCGCCCACCAGCGGGCGGTGGAGGGCCTGGACGTGCTGGCCGCGATCGGCACCGACACCGCCCTGCTGCAACTGCAGGGCATCGCGCAGCGGGTGAA
>NZ_JBIAVO010000054.1:0-42626 GCF_042894345.1 Kitasatospora sp. NPDC001540 | reverse complement strand
GCGCGTTGACCAGGCCCGCGTACGTGTAGAAGGAGTTCCGGTTCGGGAACATCTGGTTGAACTGCGCCTCGGAGACCACGAACCCGCCCGGGTTGACGGTGCTCGACGGGCTCGGGCCGGTGGTGGTCGAGCCGGTGCAGGTGTAGGGGCTCCAGTACCAGGTGGAGACGGTCGGATCGTAGCCCGGGTTGTCGTGGGTGGCGATGTAGTACTGGCCGTTGGGCGCGTACTTCACGATCGAGCCGGTGGCGTACTGGGTGCCGGCCACCCAGGTCGGGTGGTTGCAGGTGGTGGGGGTCGTGGCGGTGCCGCCACCGCCGCCGCCGCAGGCACCCTGGTCGGCCCAGACGCCGGAGCCGCCGGTGCTCGGCGTCTCACCCTGGGTCCACCACTTGGCGTTCCAGTTGTGCCCGTTGTACGAGGCGGACATGCCGCCGGTGTACACCTGGGTCGCCGAGTACGGGGCGACGCAGGCCGCCGCCGCGGTCGACGTGGTGGGCACCATCACGGCCAGGCCGGTCGCGGCCAGCGCGCCGGTCAGCAGCGCGGCGATCTTTTGCTTGTTCACGTGCCACTCCTCGTGGGGGAAGGACGGGGCTGGGCAGGGAACCCGCGGCGCACTCAACTCCAAATGGTCCAGACCTGTCAATAGGCCAGGAAAGGAATCGTGGAAGGAGAGTGACGGAATGTCAGGAACCTTTACTGTCGTTCCGAGATCCCCCGACCCCCGCCCGACCGACCCGTTCCGATCCGGCCGACCAGCATCCACCAGCGCCGACACCGGGAATTCGGGATCCGGAACCCGATATTCCACAGCCAATTCCGACCCCGGCCGAATACACGCCCGCGCAGTGGTCTGAACCTATTGACGTTGCGGTCCAGACCTTTCTAACCTCTCGGTGACACCCCGGCGGAGGGTCACCCGACCAGGGACTGCGTGCCGACCACGCCGATCAGCGCGAGGCGTTCGGCGTCCGGGGTGCCCGGCTCGGCCGTGTAGAGCATGATGCGCAGGTCCTCCCCGGTGACGTGCAGCACGTCGCAGTCCAGGGTCAGCGCACCGACGAGGGGATGGTCGATCGTCTTGCGCGCACTGCGGTGGGGCGCGGCGGGCACCCGCCGCCACAGCTCGTCGAACTCGGGGCTCCCGGCCCGCAGCGCGGCGACCAGGCGGCGCAGGCGCGGGTCGTCCGGGTAGCGGTCCGCGGTCGCCCGCAGGTCGGCGACCTGCTGGGCCCGCAGCGCGGCCATCGACCCGGGGGTGTGGCGCACCCGGGAGCCGGAGCCCAGGAAGGTGCGCCGCACCGCGTTCAGGTCCTCGCCGTGCCACTCGCCCATCAGCGCGGTGTACAGGGGGTTGGCCAGCAGTTGGGTCCACCCGGCGTCGAAGACCGCGACGGGCGTGCCGGTCAGCCGGTCGAGCATCCGCTGCACCCCGGGGGTGATCCGCCCGGAGACGACCCCGGGGCCCGGCGGGGCGAGACCGGCCAGTTCGAACAGGTGGGCGCGGTCCGCGTCGTCCAGGCGCAGCGCACGGGCCAGGGCCTCGACGACCTGCCCGGACGGGTGCGCGGACCGGCCCTGTTCGAGGCGAGTGACGTAGTCGACCGACACCCCGGCCAGTTGCGCCAGCTCCTCGCGCCGCAGCCCCGGGGCCCGGCGGCGGCCGCCGCCGGGCAGGCCCACGGCCTCGGGGGTGACCAGCTCGCGTCGGCGCCGCAGCGCCGCGCCCAGGGGTGTCGTCGGCATGCGTCCAGTGTGCCGAACCGGGGTGGTCACGGCGGCTCCGTTCCCTGGTAACGGCAGTACCAGGACGACGGGTCCGCTGTCTGTCGGCCCGTTCCTCCCGCAAGGTGGGACCCGTGGCGGTGACGCGGCCCGACCCGCGTCCGACGCCCCTCGAACGCCCCGCCTCCCCCGACCGCAAGGACCTCCCCGATGAGCAACAGCCTCGCCCTGGTCACCGGCGCCACCTCCGGCATCGGCCTGGCCTTCGCCGAACGCCTGGCCGCCGACGGCCACGACCTGATCGTCGTCGGCCGCGCCGAGGAACGGCTCGACGCGTTCGCCGCCGCCCACCCGGACGTCGCGGTGCGCGTGCTCGCCGCCGACCTGTCCACCCCCGCGGGCATCGACGCCGTCGCCGACGCGATCGCCGACGCGCCCCTGGACCTGCTGGTCAACAACGCCGGTGTCGCGCACTACATGCCGCTGGCCGAGCTGCCCGCCGCGAAGGCCCGCGAGGTGGTCAACGTCAAGGTCCTGGCCCCCACCCTGCTGACCCGCGCCGCCCTCGGCGGGATGCTGCGCCGCGGCCGCGGCACCGTGGTCACCATCGCGGGCATGCTGGCCTTCAGCGGCCCCGCCGGGCCCGAGGTGATGCCCCGCCGGGCCGTGTACGCCGGGAGCCTGGCCCACCTGGTCACCATGACCCAGGCGCTGGCCGCCGAACTGGCGGGCACCGGCGTCACCGCGCACGTGGTCTGCCCCGGCGTGGTCGCCACCAACTTCCACGCCGTCCAGGGCATGGACCTCGGGGCGGTGCCCCGGATGAGCGCCGAGGACCTGGTCACCGGCGCGCTGGCCGGGATCGCGCTGGGCGAGACCGTCATCGCCCCCGGCGTCGAGGAGCGGCGGCTGCTGGACGAGGTGTTCGCCGCCGAGCTCGCCGCCTTCGCCGGTCAGCGCCCGGCGCTGGCCGCCCGCTACCGCGCCTGACCCGGCGTCGCCCCCGCCCCCGCCCGCTTCCGGCACCCCGGGAGTTCGGCGCCGCCGCGGGGGCACGGCCGGGCGGGTGGCCCGGATCGGCCAGCGGGTCGCGGTCAGGCACAGCGCGGAGACCGCGCCCAGCACCAGCGGGACCGAACGGACGCCCGGTGTCCCGATGGTCCCGCCCAGGGCCGGCCCCGCGACGCCGCCGCCCACCATCGAGGCCGCGATGACCGGCGCCCCGGCGCGACGGGCCCGTGGCCCGGCCCGGTGGAGCCGGGGAAGCCCGGTGGGGAAGACCGGTCCGATGAACAGGCCGACCCCGGCGTGGGCGTACGGGGCGGAGCCGTACGGGCGGCCCTGCGGTCGCCCTGTCCGTGACCCGGTGACGGCCGGAGGGGGGCGCCGCTCGGCGGTGTGCGCTCCGCCCCGTCAGTCGGCGAGCGGTTCGCCGTTCTCGAAACGCAGGACCTGTCGGCGCAGCAGGCGCTTGGCCCGCGGCAGGAAGGCGCTGCTGGGGCCGCCGACGTGCGGGGTGATCAGTACGCCGGGGGCGTGCCAGAGCGGGTGGTCGGCGGGCAGCGGCTCGGGGTCGGTGACGTCGAGCGCGGCCCGCAGGCGCCGCGCGGTGAGTTCGGCGAGGAGCGCCGGGGTGTCGACGACGGGGCCGCGGGCGACGTTGACGAGCAGGGCGCCGTCCTTCATCCGGGCCAGGAACCCGGCGTCGACGAGGTGGCGGCTCTCCGGGGTGAGCGGGGTCAGCAGCACGACGACGTCCGCGGACGGCAGCAGTGCCGTCAGTTCCTCCGTGCCGTGCACCCCTTCCTCCGGACGGGCCCGGCGCGCGACCCGGACGACCTCGCACTCGAAGGGCTCCAGCCGGGCGGCGAGCGCGCGGCCGATCGAGCCGTAGCCGAGGATCAGCACGGTCCTGTCGGCGAGGGACTGGTGGAACTCCTGCTGCCAGCGCCCCTGGTCCTGGAGCCGGGTGAAGTGCGGGACGCCCCGCAGCGAGGCCAGCACCAGCGTCACCGCCAGCTCGGCGGTGCTGGCGTCGTGCAGCCCGCGCGCGTTGCACGCGACGACCCCGTCCGGCACGTGCGGCAGCACGTCGTCCATCCCGGCGGTGAGGGTCTGGACGACCTTCAGCGACGGCAGGTGCCCGATCAGCGGGAGGGCGGCGGCGTGCCGCATGTAGGGCAGGCAGAAGAACTCCACCCCCCGCAGTTCCTCGTCCGGCGGCACCGGCCCGTCCCCGTCCCAGACGAGGGTGTCGAGGCCGGCGGGCAGGCCGCCGATCGCGTCGGGCGCGTACGGGAGGAGGTAGCGGGCGCTCATGCTCCGACCTTAGCCACTGTGACCGAGCACTTCAGCCGGCGACTTCCGCCCCCCGTGCGGTGCTCGGCGTCCGCCCTCAGCCGGGGAGCTCCTCAGGCACCGCCTCGGCCACGAGGCGCATGCCGTTTCGGCGGCGGACCGGGGCGATCAGCGGGTGAAGAAGTCGCCCAGGGCGGCGGAGAGCGGTTCGGGGGCCTCCTCGGCCACATGGTGGCCGGCGTCGACACCGTGGCCGCGGACGTCGTCGGCCCAATCGCGCCAGATGGCGCGCGGGTCGCCGTACAGGTCCTCCAGGTCGTCCCGTAGCGACCACAGCACCAGGACGGGGCAATGGATCCGCGCGCCCCGAGCGCGGTCCGCCTCCTCGTGCCGGCGGTCCACCGTGAGTCCGGCGCGGTAGTCCTCCAGCATGGCTCGGACGACGTCCGGATTCCTGGTCGCGGCCCGCCACTCTTCGTAGTTCTCCTGCCCCATGGCCTCGGGGTCGCCGCGGTACCAGGCATCGGGATCGGCGTTGATGACGCGTTCGGGAGTCTTCGGCTGGGCGAAGAAGAACCAGTGCCACCACGCGGTGGCGAACCTGGCGTCCACGCGGATCAGGTGCTCGCTCAGGGGAAGGCCGTCCAAGAACGCCACCCGGTTCACCGCGGAGGGGTGGTCCAGCACCAGCCGGAGTGCCACGGCGACCCCACGGTCGTGACCGACGAGTCCGAAGCGCCGGTGCCCGAGCGCCTGCATGACCTCCACCATGTCCTGGGCCACGGCACGCTTGGAATGCGGGACGTGATCAGGAGCGGGCGCCGGACCGCGAGAGCGCCCGTAACCGCGCAAGTCGGGACAGACGACGGTGAACCCGCGCCGCACCAGGACGGGTGCGACCCGGTGCCAGGTCGCCGACGTGCGCGGGTGACCGTGCAACAGCAGCAGAGGCGGCCCCTCGCCCCCGTAGCGGACGAAGACGGAAGCCTCACTGGTGCTCACCGTCCTGGTGGCGAACCCCTCGAACACGAAATGCCCCTCCCCGTCCCGGAGCCCGGTCCGCGGTACCCCGTCGTCCCGCATGCCCAGGACGGGCCCCGGCATGTCACCCGGACCTCCGAGGCGCCGGGGTCCGGCGGCGGCGCGGCCGGAGCCAGGGCTCTGATCGCTCCTCCCACCGACGCATCCGCGTCAAGGGTGCGGACGGGGACCGCGGCCGCACCGGCAACCGCTTCGGACCGACTCCGACGCCCGTCTCGCCAACTCACGTGCTCACTCGCCGCGTGGAGCGCTCAGTCACGGCAGCCCGGGCCCGGGCGGGGCGTCAGACCTCCAGTTCCAGCCAGCCGAGGTCGTTGATCTCGGTGGTGAGGCCCTCGGCGCGGCGGCCGCGGTCCTTGAAGTAGTGGTCCTGGAGGGCGTCGGCCAGGATGCGCCGCTGTTCGGCCTCGCCGGCCCCGGCGTCGCGGGCGGCGTAGAGCGCGCGGGCGACGGTGCCGGGCAGGTGCTGGGTGATCAGGCGTTCGCGCGGGTCGTCGGTGGAGCCCCCGGCGGCGGTGTAGCCGAAGCGGGCCTGGATGTGCAGCATGAAGCCCTGTTCCTCGGCGCGGCGGCGGACCCGGCGGCGGACGCCGGGCTGCCAGGTGGCGCGGACGCGCTCCTCGATCCGGCGGGCGGCGTCCGGTTTGGGGGCGATGGTGCCCTTGAGCCAGCGCTGCACGGTGCGTTGGGAGACGCCGAGCTCGGCGGCGACGGCCCGGGTCGACCCCTTGGCCCGCTTGACCAGGTACCTGACCCGGGCGGGTACGCCCCGCGGGATCGGCCGGGTCCGCTCGACCCGTTCGAGTCCTTCGTCGATCTCCCCCACGGGGCGTCACTTCCTCGTTGCTGTGCTGGAACGTTTCCACCCGTCCGGAACGGCTCGCTCACCGGGACGGTTCACTCGTCGGCGGAGACCAGGCCGCCGGTCTTGATGTGGCGGGCCGGGTTGGCCCCGTCGGCGAGCAGCTCGCGGATCTCGGCGAGCGGTCGGCTGCCCTCGAACTTGACGTGCCCGGGCGAGACGCCGAGCCGCAGCGCGGTGCTGAGGTCGCCGTCGGGGCGGCGCAGCACGTCCAGGGCCGAGGGGCCGGGGGCGGCGAAGACCGCGCAGTCGGAGAGCACGGCGAGCGGCGGGATGCCGAGTTCCGCGTGCAGCCGGACGAGTTTGCGGTGCAGGTTGACGGTGGCGGTGTCGATGACCAGGGCGCGCACCAGCGGGTCCCAGGTCGGGCGGTCCAGCGCGGCCCAGCGCTGCCCGGGGCGGTAGCCGAAGCCGCGCGGGCGCTCGCGGAACTTGCCGATGGCGCCCTTGGCGGTCTGCTTGATCGCGCCGAGCACGGCCAGTTCCGCCGGGTCGCCCTCGCCGAGCGCGGCCATCGCCGCCAGGAAGGCCCGCGGGTCGCGGTCGGCGAGGTCGAGCGGGACGCCGAGCGCGGCCATGGTGTCGACGTACGCCTGCCGCAGCCGCTTGTGCCACGGGTCGAGGTACGGGCCGGACTCGTGGCGCAGCCAGCCCTCGCTGGGGCGGACGTCCGCGCCGAGTTCGACGGCGTACGCGAGTTTGGCGGTGCTGTACCAGGCGGGGCCGGTGGGGGCGGTGCCGTCGGGGGTGAACGGGTTGGGCAGCAGCGGGTCGAGGACCAGGCCGCTGAGGTCGGCGCGCCAACTGCCCGGGACCTTCTTGTCGAAGACCGGGTCCAGCTCGTGGACGGGCCCGGAGAGCGGCAGGTTGAGGCGCCCGGCGGCGGCGAGGAAGGCCATGTTGACGTCGAGTCCGACGGCGAACGGCGCGGCCTGCTCCCGGTCGGTGAGCGGACGGTGCCAGTCCCAGGCCTCGGTGACCAGGACGGCGTCGTCCTCGCGTTCGGCGGCCAGCGGGTGCTCGTCGGGCACCTCGGGCGGCGCGGCGTCGAACGCCCGGGCCCGGGAGCCCTCCACCGGCCCCGACGCCCAGCCGCTGCCGGTGCGGACCGGCCGGGTCGGCGGACGCAGCGCGGTGACCAACTCCAGCCCGGAGACGGCGGTGGAGCCGCGCGGGGTGTGCACCCGGGTGGCGTACGTGCCGAGCAGGCGGGCGAGTTCGGGCGCGGCCAAGCCCTCCGGGACCTTCCAGCCGCCGCCGTCCAGCGCGCCCCACGGCAGCACGCACAACTGCACGCACTGCCGACGGCCCGCCTCGGGCTCGCGGTAGATCCGGGCCCAGGGGCCGAAGCCGCGCCGGGTCAGCTGCCAGCCGTCCTTCACCAGCGACTTGACCTGCTGGTGGGTGTCGGCCAGGCGGCCGACCCGGGCCACGTACTGGGTCCTCTCGTCGCGCCCGGCGGGCGGCAGGCCGAGCTCGGTGGCGGCCGCGTCGGTCAGCACCACCAGCGGGTCGCCGTCCTTGCCGTACCGGTGCAGCCGCGGCGAACCGAGCCGCGCGCGCAGCGCCCACTCCAGCAGCCCGGCCACCCCCGGCCCGGTCGGCGCCTCCCCCGCCAGCTCCACCCCGTCCGCGCCGTACGCGACCAGCCCGCGCCCGTCCGCCGCCACGTCCACCACGGCCAGCGGCCCGCCCGGGAAGCGCGCCGCGGCCGCCTGCTCCCAGTCCTCCCCCTCTGCGGCCCTGCGTGCCTTCCCGCCCCGCGCCGCACCGCCCGCCGTGCCCCGCCCACCTGCGGGCTTCGCCACCGGCGCGGGTCCGGGCGTCGCGGGTGCGGGTGCGGGTGCGGGTGCAGCGGCGGCGGGCGCGGCCGGACGGCAGAAGCCCCCCAGGTGCATCGGCCTGCCCTGCGCGCGGTACACCGACGGCTGCCCGCACTGCACGCACGGCGCAGCCTCGGCCATCACCAGCGAACCGTCCGGGTGCTGGTCGAGCATCACCCTCTGCATCGGCGGCGGCACCGGCACCACCGCAACCTCCGGCACCACCGCAACCTGCGGCTCCGGCTCCGGCTCCGGCTCCGGCTCCGGCTCCGGGGGGACGTTTTCCTCCCCGAGCTGCGCGGCGATGCCCTCCAACAGGCGCGCGTACGCGGCGCGCCCCTCGCCCTGCGGGTCGCGGCGGCCCTGCTCCCAGGCGGTGAGGGTGCTGGTGCTGATGCCGAGGGCCTGCGCGGTCTCGGTCTTCCCCAGCCCGTACCGCACGCGCAGGCGCTCGCGTTCGGCGGGTTCGGGCAGCGGGACGGGCCGCCGGGGGCCGGTTCCGAGCAGGGCGCCGATGGCGTCGGGGGTGCCGGTCACCTCACGCCTCCTTCGCCCGCGGAGCGCCGGTCGTACCGCTTCCGCTCCCGTGCCACACTGCCGGGCGGGGGCCACACATCGTGCCGCTGCACCTCTTCTTGCATCCTGCCGAACGGTCGAACTCCCGCTCAACATAGACACGCCTCGAGCAGCGGCACAAGCAAGCCCGCCCCGCGCCCGGACCCGTTCCCGGTTTACGCCCCGACCGCGGCGACCCAGACCGGGAACGGCTGCGGCTCCGGCTCCGGCTCGCTCCACCCGGCCCGGTCGTCGACCTCCTGCAGTTCCTCCCAGCGCACGACGCCCGGATCCTCGTCGGCCAGGTACCCCTCGACGATCGGCTCCAGTTCCTCCGTCGGGTAGTACGGGCCACCGAAGGGCAACTGGTCCGGACCTACCGAACCGGTGGAGCAGCGCAGTTGACCGGCCTGCACGTCGTGCCAGACGTAGAAGGTGGCGGGCCCGTCGTAGGGCATCTCCGCGGTGCGCCGCCGGATCCCGTCCGCGGTGGCCCGGAACGCCGCCACCACCTCGGCGACCGACGGGGCCGGGCCGTCGTCCGGGCCGAGCCACCAGGTGTTGGTCTCCCACTCCTCCAACGGGTGGTCGGGGTCGAACACGAGCGGTTCGTCCGCCACTTCGGCGATCCAGGTCAGCAGCATCCCGCAAGGATCCTCCACCAATCACTCGCTCACCTGTTCATCGGGTGAAATCCGCAGCGCCGGCGCGACGCTTCAACACCAGACCGTGACGCTGAGTACAGAAAGCCGCCGCCCGAGTGACGGAACGTCACGAAAGACGGGCCCCCGCGTACCCGGCCCGTCCAGGTCTCGTTGGGCGGGGCATGGAAAAGATGATCACTTGCGCATCGGTCGGGCTCCTCCTCCTGGCCGCCGCGGGCCCGGCGGGTGCGGCCCCCGTCCAGCGCTCCGGCGCCCACCTGGTGCGCGGACACGGCGTCGCGGCCTGCCCGGGTGACGCGTTCTGCCTCTACGAGCACGAGAACTACAACGAACAGGAGACCGGCCGGATCTGGGTGTTCCAGCAGGAGAAGCGCGGCACCAGCACCCCGCGGCTGGACCTGACCCGCACGGGGGTGCTCGGCTTCGGACGCTCCGCGGTGGCCAACGACAAGGACTTCGTCACCATCCGGCTCTCCCCGAACACCTGCTCAACGGTCCACAACCCGGCCCGCGACTGGGAGTACCTGATCTTCCTCCCGGACAGCGGCTACCCGGAACGCACCGCGCGCGTCCCCGACCTGAGCAGGGCCAAGGGCCTCCACCACACCGCGCGGGAGGTGGACCAACAGGGCCGCCAGGTGGTCTCCGGACGCACCGTCGACCTGAACAACCGGGCCCGCTGCCTGCTCTTCGACGAATCCACCCCCGGGCTGTGACGCCCCGCCGACGGGGCCCGGCCCGGCTCCCGCCGCCACCCCGGCGGGCGTCCGGGCCCGACCCCACACTCCCCCGCTCCGCCCGACCCCTTCTGCCGAGCCGAAACGATTCTTCCCCGCGGTCCCCAGCCTGACGAAACCAACCGGAGACCGGGGACCAGCAGCCCGGTGGATCGGTGGATCGGTGAACCGGCGGGCCCGGCAGCGCGATCCGAGCAGCCGGGCCCGCCGGGCCGCCCTCACCGCCCGGGGTGGTGGACGAACACGTAGGTGTCCCGGTCGAGTTCGGTGACCTCCACGCAGAACTCGGCCGGCACCCGGACGTACCCGCGCAGCAGGTCGGTCACCCGGGCGGTCAGCGCGCTCCTGGCCTCGGCTCGGCGACCGGCCAGGATCTTGATCTCCACGAACACCACGGCGTCCGTCGAGGCCCCGTCACCGACCAGGTGCTGCACGGCCGGGCGCACCAGCGTCTTGCAGTCGTCCGTTCTGGCCCCGATGACCTCGGGGATCAGCTGGTGCACCTCCTTGGCGAAGCCCAGCACGTCGAAGTCCAGGCCCGGCGAGTGGTCGATCAGGATCTGCGGCACGGCGGTCGCCCCTCCCGGACGACGGGCCCACCGGGGCCTTCCCGGATCTCCGCGTCCGTGATCCAGAACATAGTCCCGCGACGACACTCCCGGCGGGCATACTGGCGCAATGCCCGACCGCCCCCAGCCCGATGCCCTCGAACCCCCGGACCCTTTTGAAGGGCTGGTCCTGGACGAGGACTTCGTCCGCTCCGCCACCGTGAACGAGCCGTCCGCCCGGGCCCGGATGCTCGCCGAACGCTGGCGCCGCGAACCCCCGGTCGATCCGGGCGGCCGCCGCTGGTCCCTCGACGGCCCGGGCCGGACCCGCGGGAGGCGTTCGGCCACGCGCCCCGGACGGTTCCCCCGTCTGCGCGGGCTGCGTCGGCGGCGGGGCGACCGGGGGTTCGCGGCGCCAGCGTTCGGCGCCCTCAGCCGGGGCGAGCGCTGGACGGCCGTGCTCGGTGCGCTGATCGTCCTGCTGGTGGTGGGCGGGCTGCTGTTCGGCCCGAACCGGGCGCACACCCCGCAGATCGCGGCCCCCGGCTCCCCGGGCACCCTGCCGGGCAGCCCCCGCCCCACCGCCGACCGGGCGCTCCCGGGCGGCGGCACGTTCGCCGGGAGCAAGTGCGGGCAGCACGGCTACCACCACTTCCCGACGGTCGCCGACCCGCTCCCCGTCGAGGGGTCCACCGGTCCCTGGCTGCGCTTCGCCTCCTACGGCCACCGGCAGTCGGGGGGCGGCAAGCCCGGCGAGTTCCTGTTCGACCTGGAGCTCGGCTCCGGCTCCGGCTCCGGCACCCCGCTGGCGCTCTCCGCTCCGTTGGGGAACGAGGGCGTCGCGGTCGAGATCGAGGGACCGGGCGGCGTGGTGGCCGCCGCTTACGGGCTGCCCAGCACGGTGGAGGGCGCCGGGCACACCCCCGACGGGCAGGGCTGGCTGGTCACCGAGCGGGGCACCTCCGCCCACGTGGTGCTGCCGGCCGCCGCCCTCTGCCCGGGGGTCGACGAGCAGGCCGTGGCCGCCGGACTGTCCCTGCCGACCGATGCCGAGCACACCGTCAACGGACCCGCCTCCTACACCCTCACGGTGTCGATCGCCGACTCCGAGATCGGCGAACTGCGCCGCGTCCTGGGAACGCAGCTCCGCGGTGAGGTGCTGGCGGCCACCAACCAGCTGCCGGCGCCCGCCGCGAAGCCGGTCTGACCGGGAGCGGCTTGCCGGTCAGACCGGTGCGGTCGGGGGCTGGCCGCACCGGCGGGGGTGGGGGTAACCCCACCATGCGGCCACCGGCCGCCTCCATGGTGGGTGACCTGCGAGTTTCCTAGCGTTGACGGTGCCCCTGAGCAAGACCGCCGGGGTGCCGTCTCCGAGGAAGGCTCCACCATGTCGCCCCGCCCGCACCGTTCCACCTCCGGCCGGCCCGCCCCGTCCGCCGCCCCCGGGCCCGCCCTACCCGCCACCGGGGTGCCCGCCGTGGAACTCCGCGGGGTGCACCGCAGTTACGGGCGCGGCGCGGGCGCGGTGCACGCGCTCGGCGGCATCGACCTGGTGCTCGCGGCGGGCACCTTCACGGCCGTGATGGGACCGTCCGGCTCCGGCAAGAGCACCTTCCTGCAGTGCGCCGCGGGCCTCGACCGGCCGGACTCCGGCCAGGTGCTGCTGGCCGGCCGGGAGATCAGCTCGCTGAGCGAGGACCGGCTGACCAAGTTGCGACGCACCCGGATCGGCTTCGTCTTCCAGTCCTTCAACCTGCTGCCGTCCTTGACGGTCCTCCAGAACGTGCTGCTCCCGCAGCGCCTGGCGGGTCAGCGGCAGGACCGCGCCCGGGCCCACGAGCTGCTGTCCCGGGTCGGTCTCGGCGAGCACGCCGCGCGCCGCCCCGGCCAGCTCTCCGGCGGACAGCAGCAGCGCGTCGCGCTGGCCCGCGCGCTGGTCACCAGCCCCGACGTGATCTTCGCGGACGAGCCGACCGGCGCGCTCGACACCAGCAGCGCCCGCGAGGTCCTCGGCCTGCTGCGGGACGCGGTGGACGGCCTGGGCGCGACCGTCGTGATGGTCACGCACGACCCGGTCGCCGCCTCCTACGCCGACCGCGCGGTCTTCCTGGCCGGTGGCACCATCGCCGACGAGGTCCGCCACCCCGACCCGCGCACCGTCTCCGACCGCATGCTCGCCCTCTCCGCCTCCCCCGCGACGGCCGCCGCATGACCCGCCACCACCCCGGCAGCCCCTTCCCCGCCGCCTTCCGCCCCACCACCGCCGATCGCACCACGGAGCCGACCGCATGAGCAACGGACTGGCCCGCGCCGCCGTACGCTTCCGCCCCGCGTCCTTCGCGGGCACCTTCCTCGCCCTGCTGTTCGCGTCCGCCGTCGTGACGGCCTGCGGCGTGCTGCTGCAGACCGGCCTGACGGCGAGCGTGCCGCCCTCGCGGTACGCCGAGGTGCCGGTGGTGGTCGCGGCCGACCAGCAGGTCGAGGTGACCGTCGGCCGCGGCGAGGACCGCGAGACGATCACCCAGCCGCTGCCCGAACAGGCCAGGCTGGACGCGGGGTTGACCGCCACCGTGGCGGCCCGGCCCGGGGTCGCCCAGGCCCTGCCGGACTCCGCGTTCCCCGTCTCGGCCACCGACACCCGCCTGTCCGACCCGTCCGTCCTCCCCGACGGGCCCGGGCTCACCGGCCGGGGCTGGGGTGCGCTGGGCATCGCCCCGGGCGAGCGGCTGGCCGCGGGCCGGGCTCCCGCCGATGGCGAGCTGGTGCTGGACACCGCCAGCGCCCGGGCCGCGCACCTCTCCCCCGGTGACACCCTCACCCTGACCACGCCCACCGGCAGCGCTGCCTACCGGATCTCCGGCCTGGCCGAGACACTGCCCGGCTCGCCCACCGCCTGGTTCTCCGACCGCACCGCGGACCGGGTCTCCGGGCACCCCGGCCGGATCGACGCGGTCGCGGTGCGGCCTGCCCCGGGCACCGACCCGCGGGCCCTGGCGGACGAGTTGCGCCACGCGCTGGCCGGGCAGGCCCAGGTGTCGACCGGCCAGCAGCGCGGCGCGGTCGAGCAGCCCGCGTTGCACGAGGCGAAGGCGATGCTGACGGGGATCGGCGCCTCCTTCGGCGGGATCGCGACCATGACGGCGGTGTTCGTCGTGGTCAGCACGGTCGCGCTGGCGACGGGCCAGCGGGCCCGCGAGTTCGCGCTGCTGCGCACCATCGGGGCGACGCCCCGCCAGATCCGCCGCTCGATCGCCGCGGAGGCGGTGCTGGTGGCACCGGTGGCCGCCGCGGTCGGCGTGCTGCCCGGTCTGGCGCTGGCCCGTTGGTGGTTCGGCGAGTTGGTCGCCCGCGGGGCGGTGCCGTCGGACGTGGTGCTCGGTGTCGGCCCGCTGCCGGTGCTGGCCGCCGTCCTGGCGTGCACGGCGACGGCACTGGCGGCCGGCTGGTTCGCGGCCCGGCGCAGTGCCCGGATGCGGCCTTCCCAGGCCCTCGGCGAGGCGAACGCGGGACCGGGCCGCCCCGGCCGGGCCCGGACGGTGGCGGGCGCGGTGTTCACCGCGGGTGCGGTGGCGTTGGCGGTCGCCGCGGCCCGCCTGACCGGGGAGACGGCCGCGAACACCGCGCTGGGCGTGGTGCTGTGCTTCCTGGTCGCGGTGGCGCTGCTGGGCCCGTGGTTGGTGCGCGGGGCGGTGGGCCTGTTCGGCGCGCTGCTGCGGGCGGGCGGGGCGCCGGCTTCGCTGGCCGCCGACAACGCCCGGGCCTCCTCCCGTCGGCTGGCTTCGGCGACCGTCCCGATCGTGATGGTGACGGCCTTCTGCGGCACCTTGGTGTTCCTCCAGTCGAGCCTGCAGCACACCGCCGCCGAGCAGGTCCGCCAGGGCCTGACGGCCGATCAGGTGGTGACCGCGGCCGTCGGCCGCCCGGGCCTGCCCGCGGACACGGTGGAACGGGCCGGGCGCCTCCCCGGCGTGACGGCGGCGGTCGGCCTGCGGCCGACCGGGCTGGTGTACCAGCAGTCCGGCGGCGTGCTGGCGACGGCCACCGCCCTGGGCGTGGACGGCGATCCGGCGGCCCTGCCGTCGGTGCTGGACCTGGGCGTCGAGTCCGGGTCACTGGCCGACCTGTCCCGTTCGGCGGACACGGTCGCCCTGGACGCCACGCTCGCCGACAGCCTCGGCGTCCGGGTCGGCCAGCGCGCCCCGCTTCGGCTCGGCGACGGCACCGAGGTCGAGCCGACGGTGGTGGCCACCTACAGCCGGGGCCTCGGCCTCGGCGAGGCGATCCTCCCCGGTGGCACCGTCGCCGCACACAGCACCTCCCCCTATCCGGCCCGGCTCCTGGTCGCGGAGGCCCCCGGCGCGGACCGGGCGGCCACCGCCGAGGCCCTCTCCGCACTCGCCCCCGGCGGCCTCTCGGTGGCGGACCGCCAGGGCTACGCGGCGCAGGCCGACCGGCAGCGCGAGCTGAGCGGCTGGGCCAACAACGTGATGGCCGCCGTGCTGGCCGGTTTCGCGGCGCTGACCGCCGCCAACACCCTGGTGATGACGGTGCTGGACCGCCGCCGCGAGATCGCCCTGCTGCGGCTCGCGGGCACCACCCGCCGCCAGGTCCGCGCGATGCTCCGCTGGGAGGCCCTGCTGATCGCCGCCATCGGCCTGGCCACCGGCGCCGCCATCGCCTGGGCCACCCTCACCCCGCTCACTCGCGCCCTCACCTCCGCCTCCCCCCACGTACCCCTCGGTACGGCCCTCCCGCTCGCCGCCGGAGCAGCCCTGCTCTGCCTGACCGCCACCGCCCTCCCGGGCCGCGCCCTCCTCCGCTCCCGCCCCACCACCCCCTCCCACTGACCCCACTGGCATCCCCGTCACGGGCCACCCTCCCGGGAGCTTCCGGGAGGGTGGCCCGCGGCACGTCGGCCCTCGCTGCTCCGGCCGCCCCGCGTGCACTGTGGAGTTGTCAAGGAACTGAACGCACAGGGCGTTCCCCCCCCGTGGGGCGACGGACCGGTTCCCGGGGTCACGTCGTCATGGTCGGCCGAGCAGTTGCGTACCGGCGACGCCCTCCGTCCGGGCGGTGAAGAACTCGGTGAATCCCCGCACGAACTCCTCCTCGGTGATCTGCCCGTCCCCGTCGGCGTCCAACTGGCGGAAGCCGTGGGTCAGTTCGGCCGGGTGGACGCGGGATCCGCCGAACAGGGTGCGGTACTCCTCGGCGTCCAGCAGCCCGCTGCGGTCGAGGTCGGCGGCGTGGAACATGGCCCGGACGGCCGGGAGCAGGCCCCGGTCGAGGTAGCCGGGGTCGCGGTCGATGCCCGCGAGCATCGCGGCGACGAACTCCTCGCAGGAGATCGCCCCGTCGCCGTCGGTGTCCGTACTGGCGAGCAGGTGGTGCCACCAATCGTCGAAGGCGGCGTACACGGCGGACTCGCCCGCCTGGTCGAGCTCCAGCGGCCAGCAGACGTTGTGCGCCATCGCCGCGAAGTCGGCGGAGGTCAGCCGTCCGTCCCCGGTCTGGTCCATCACCTGCCGGTAGAACGCGGCGATCCGCCCCGGCCGGTTGTCCCGGCGCGGTCGAGCCGTCCGCGCCCGGCGTGGCGCGCCGGCCTGCTGCGATCGGGCCCGGGCCCCGCTCGGCAGGGTGCGGTACCGCAGCCGGTCGGGCAGCTGCACCGCCACCGCCCGGGCCCCGTGGTGGACGACCCAGGAGAGCAGGGCCGCGCTGCGGCTGCGCGGCAGGCCGAACTTGGCACGGAACTCCGCCGGCAGGTCGGCCAGGGTCAGCGCGGTGAGGAAGCGGGCGACGAGTCGGCGCAGCAGCGGCCAGGCCGGGCGCAGTCGGCCGAGGCGGCGCGGAGCCGGCGCGCGGGTCAGGACGGTGTACAGCATGTCCTGGGCGGCTCCGGTGAGTTCCAGGGTGTCCCGGATGGTGGCGCTGATGTATCCGGGCACGTCGGCGGCGGTGGGCGGGAACAGCTCGTCGGGGAGGTCGAAGGCTGCGCAGACCTCGCGGAACTCCCGGTAGAGCCGGTCGAGTTGGGCCGGGCGCAGCGGGCGGCCGGAGAGGGCCCGGAGGGCGGTCATCGCTTCGTACAAGGTCACCAGCACCCAGACCCGCACGGCGGGGTCGAGCGCGGTGTAGGGACGGCCCCGGTCGTCCGTCCCGGCGATCCGGCGGTGGCTGCGTTCGAGTCGTTGGACCTCCCGGCGCAGGGCCTCCTGGTCGGAGAAGAACAGGCGGCGGCCGCTGTCCATGGTGTGCTCGATCCGTCGCCACGGATGGTTGCGGTAGGTGGAGAGTTGACTGACCCCGGCGGCGACCGCCGGGTGCGCGTTCTGCAGGACCAGCAGCCGCCAGGCGACCAGCGCGATCCGCTGCTCGCCCAGGGTGCGGCGCAGCATCGAACCGGCTCCGGCCCGCACCGCCCCTCCGGTGGCGTCGGCAGCACCGGCGGCTCCGGCGTTCGTCCTGGTCGTTTCCGCCATGACTGGCTCCCCCCTGGGCAGTTCGGCCCGTTCTGCACGGCTTCGTTCCTCGTCTCGTCGGCAACCCTAAGAGCCGTCAGGACCGGAACTGTGCTGCACGGAAGCCAAACCACCCGCCAGAGCGAATCTTTGTGCGATTCTTCACTCGCGCGAGCGGGCCGGGGTCAAACGGAGTTGACGCCCCCTCCACCACCCACCGCCGTACTTCGGGGAACCGCCCGACCGCGGGGGCCGGTCAGTCCCACCAGAAGGACCACTGCGCCGCCCCGACCAGCCCGGACGCGTACTCGGTGAGCGTGCCCGTGCGCGTGCCCTGGAAGACGTTGTCGGGGCAGAACGCGAAGTGCTCGGCGGCGACCCGGAGCGCGGTCCGTTCGTCGCCGGGCGGGGCGGCCACGCTCAGCTCCAGCTCCGCGAAGCCGACCCGCACCAGCCGGGTGCCGTAGCGGCGCTCCCAGTCCAGCAGGACGGCGGACACCTTGGCGATGTCCTCCTCGTGGTTGGCCGGTCCGGACCACCCGCAGACGGTCAGCGCCTCGGCACCGCTGCCCGCCGCGACCAGGCCGATCCGCACCTGCGCGTCGCCCGCGAGCAGGTGCCGGGCCAGCGCCCGGGCCGCCTCGTCCGGGTCTCCGGCCGGTCCGGCAGCGGGGGCGGTGGCGGGCGCGAGGCCGGGCCAGCCGTCCAGGAACGGCGCGACGGACCGGCCGAGTTCGGACAGCTCCTCCGGGTCGAGCGCCTCCCCCTCGGTCTCCACGCCGGTGGAGTACTCCCACCCGGTGCGCAGCAGGGCGGCCGGGTCGTACCAGTCGGGCTCCCCGGCGTAGAGCCTGCTGAGCTCGCCCGTCCCCCAGGGGCGGAACTCCTCGTCCCCCGCCCGCAGCGGCGCGAGCAGCAGCGGCCACAGCCCGCTGCGCGGGTGCGCGCGGTGCAGTTCCTCCCACAGCCCGAGCGGCGCGGGCCCGTCGCTCATCCAGAGCACGGGCGCCGCCCCCTCCCCGTCCTCCTCGGTGCCGACCAGTCGTCCGGTCGGCAGCAGATCGGCCACGGCACTCGGATCGCCGCTGGGCATCAGACGGCGCAGCTCGCGCTCGGCATCGGTCATGCGAACACGCTATCGACCGCCCATGACGATCCCGGCCACGCACACCGCCATGCCACGCCGCGCCGCCCGCAGCACCCGCGCCACCCCACGGCGCCCGCACCGGCACGCACCGCGGAACCACCCGCAGCACCCGCGCCCCGAGCGGCCGGATCCACCGCCCGTCCGTCCAGGTCAGCGACTCCGTGCCGCCCCGTCCGCCGTGCGCTGCGCGGCCGCGGCCAACTGCCGGTGGTCGAGGCCGAGCCGCCGGTAGAGCCCGATCGCCGGTCCGTTCCAGGCGTCCACCATCAGCGCCGCGCGCGGGGAGCGCCCGAGGATCCCGCCGAGTGCCAGTCGGCAGGCCGCCGCCGCGTGCCCGCGTCCGCGCCCGTGCACGGGGTCGCTGACGACCCCGGCGAGCAGGCCGACGGTCGGCGCGGGCCAGGCGTCGGCGGCGAGGGCGGTGAGCCGTCCCGTCTCGTCGCGGACGCCCGCCCAGGCCCGGACGCCCGGCCGGTGCGGGTGGGCGTGCGAGGCGGGGAAGTGGCGGTCGATCAGGTCGGCGGCCTCGTCCAGCTCACCGGGGGCCAGCCAGTGCGCCACCGGCCGCCCGCCCGTGCCCCCGCTCCCGCTCCCGCTCACGTCGGTGTCGAGCGGCGGCAGTCCGGTCGCGGTGCGCTGCATCCAGCCGAAGCGTCCGAGCGCCTCCAGGCCGTCGTGGCGGTCGCAGAGTTCGGCGAGCAGTTCGGCGTCGCCGAACGGACGGTAGCTCGGGCCGACGAGGGACATCACCTCGTCCAGCAGCGGCAGCAGTTCCGCGACGGGGCCGCGGACGGCGATCCGGTCGCGGCCGGAGAGCGCGGGGGAGGCGACGGCGACGGCCCGGCCGGACGTCCAGGCCCGGGCGCCGCCGGTGAGGCCCTGGGCGGCCCAGACGAGCACGCTGTCGTCGTCGGTGGCGGTGCGGAGTTCTTCCTCCACGGTCAGTTCGAACACGGATTCATTCTGCGCGAGGGCTCAGCTCCTGCCCGGACCGGGGTGGTCGGAGCGCCGCCGGTGGAACCGGCCGAGGTGGCCCGAGGCCCGCACGGCGGCCCGCACGGCGGCCTGTGCGCCGACCCCCTTCCCCGTTGACGCGCCCTCAACGAGGCCCTCCCGCAGGAGGGTTCGAGGGTGCGGAAGTGGACGCGACGGCGGTATTTCATTACGGTCTGGCGTCAAACGCATATTCGGTCGATCACTCGAACGAGTAAGTCCGTCCCGAAGAAGGAGCGTCGATGGCCTCCCACCGCCGTCCCAAGCAGCCGAGTCGCGCCCGGGTGGCCGTCCTCACGGGTGCCGCCGCGACCGCGGTCGCCCTGTCGGCCCAGGCCGGTGCCCACGCGGCGCCCGCCCAGCCGTCCAAGGACGAGGTCAAGGCGCAGGTCGACAAGCTGTCCGAGGAGATGGAGCAGGCCACCGAGAAGTACAACGGCGCCCAGGAGCGGGCCGACCAGTTGCGTCGGCAGGCCGGCCAGTTGCAGGACCAGGTGGCCCGCAGCCAGGAGCAGCTGACCGAACTGGCCTCCGGGCTCGCGGTGGTGGCCGCCGACGAGTACCGGCAGGGCGGCGTCGACCCGTCGATGCAGCTGATGCTCTCCTCCGACCCGGACCAGTACCTCGCCAAGGCGTCCTCCTTCGACCAGGCCGCCAGCACCCAGAGCGACGTCCTCCGGGCGCTCAAGGACCAGCAGCGCCGTCTGGACCAGCAGAAGCAGGAGGCCACCGCGGTGCTGGCCGAACTGGACGGCGAGACCCGGACGCTGAACGACACCAAGAGCCAGGTGCAGTCCAAGCTCGCCGAGTCGCGCCGGCTGCTCAACCAGCTCAGCGCCACCGACCGCGCCGCGATCCTCGCGGACGAGGGGGGCACCGCCTCGCGCGGTTCGGACCGGGTGGACATCGGCTCGCTCCCGAAGGCCGGCAGCGCCGCCGCCCAGACCGCCGTGAACGTGGCGCTCGCCCAGCGCGGCAAGATGTACGTCTGGGGTGCGGAGGGGCCGAACAACTTCGACTGCTCCGGGCTGATGGTGTACGCGTACGCGCAGGCGGGCGTCCACCTGCCGCGCACCTCCCAGGAGCAGGCCGGCGTCGGCAGCGGCGTGGGCCGCGACTGGCACAACGCCCAGCCCGGCGACCTGGTGATCTACAGCGTGCACGGCGCCCAGGACCACGTCGCCATGTACATCGGCAACGGCACCGTGGTGCACGCGCCGAAGCCCGGCGCCCCGGTCCGCACCATGGCGGTCGACGCCCTGACGATCAGCACCATCCGCCGGGTCTGACCCCTGACCCGGTCGGCCGTGAGCGCCCGGGCGGTTGCCCGGGCGCTCACGCCTTCTCAGCCCCGGGCGGCCCGGCCGCGCTCGGGCAGTTGGCCGGCCACGATCGACGCCAGTGCCAGCGCGAAGCCCAGCAGTTGCACCGCGCCGAGGGTCTGGTCCAGCAGCAGCGCGCCGAGCACCGCCGCGACCAGCGGCGACAGCAGGCCCAGCACCGCGACGCTGGTGACGGGGAGGCGGCCGATGCCCTGGAACCAGAGCGCGTACGTGAGCAGCCCACCGACCAGGCCGAGCCACAGGTAGCCGAGCGCGGCCCGGCCGTCGACCGCGGGGGGCGCGCCCTCGAACAGGAAGGTGGCGGGGAGCAGGAACAGGCCGCCCGCGGTGAGCTGCCAGCCGGTGAACGCGAGCGGGCCGACGCCCTCGGGACGGCCCCAGCGCTTGGTGAGCGTGACGCCCAGGGCCATGGTGGCGGCGCCGCCCAGCCCGGCGGCCACGCCGACGGCGTCCAGTGCGGCGGACGGGCCGATCACCACCAGCCCGACGCCGAGCACGCCCACCAGCCCCCAGCCGAGCCGCCGGGCGGACAGCCGCTGGCGGAGCACCGGGACGGCCAGCAGGGCGACGACCATCGGCTGGGCGGCGCCGAGGGTGGCGGCCACGCCGCCGGGGAGGCGCTCGGCGGCGGTGAACAGCAGCGGGAGGAACAGTCCGATGTTCAGCACGCCGAGCGCGGCGGCCTTGCCCCACCAACTGCCGCGCGGCAGCGTCCGGGTGAGGGCCAGGGCGATCAGTCCGGCGGGCAGGGCGCGCAGCAGGGCGGCGAACATCGGGTGGCCGGGGGGCAGCAGTTCGGTGGTGACCACGTAGGTGGTGCCCCAGACCATCGGGGCGAGCGCGGTGAGCGCCGTGCGGGCGAGGGTGCCCCCACCGCTGCTACCGCTGCCGCCGCTGGGCGAACCGGCGGACGGGGTACGGGTGTCGAGCGGGCTGACGGACGGGTCGGTGCCGGTGTTCGCTGTCATGTGCAGCAGTCTGGTCCCGGCTCGATCGATGAGTCCAACACATGTTTGTCAGCTCATCAATCTCGTTCCATGATGGATCACATGGAACTCCAGCAACTGCGCTACGTCCTCGCGGTGGCCGAGACGCTGAGCTTCACCAGGGCCGCCGAGCGCTGCCTGGTCGTGCAGTCGGCGCTCAGCCACCAGGTCGCCCGGCTCGAACAGGAGCTGGGAGCCCGCCTGTTCGAGCGCACCAGCCGCCGGGTCCGGCTGACCGCGGCCGGGGAGGCCTTCCTGCCGCCCGCCCGGCAGTGCCTGGAGGCGGCCGAGCGGGCGGCGGCCGAGGTCGCGGCGGCGGTCGGCGAGGTGCGCGGGCGGTTGGCGGTCGGGCTGATCTCGACGGTCACCGCGGTGGACATCCCGGTCGGGCTGCGCGAGTTCCGCGGCCGCCACCCGCAGGTGCGGATCAGCCTGCGGGTGGGCGCCAGCAAGGACCTGGTCGAGCAGGTCCGCCAAGGCGCCCTGGACGTCGCCTTCCTGGGGCTGCCCACCACGTTCCGGCCGGAGGGCGTCACGGCCCGCGAACTGGCCCGCGGCCGCCTGGTCGCCGCGGTCGCCCCCGACCACCCGCTGGCCTCCCGGGAGCGGGTGCCGCTGCGCGAACTGGCCGCCGAACCCTTCGTCGACCTTCCGGCGGGCACCGCGGGCCGGGCCCAGACCGACCTGGCGTTCGCCGCCGCCGGGCTGGTGCGCGACGTGGCCTTCGAGGTGGACGAGGCCTCCTACATCCCCCGGCTGGTCGGCCCCGGCCTGGCGGTGGCGATGCTGCCCGCCGCGTACGTCCCGCAGCTCACCGGCATCGCCGTCGTCGAGGTCACCGACGCGCCGACCCGGATCGAGACGGTGGTCTGGCCGCGCACCGGGCCCTCCCCGGCCACCGCGGCGTTCCTCGCCCTGCTCGGCATCCCGGACGCCGACCCGCTCTGAACCGGCCCCCGCCCACCGAGCGGACCACCGCCCGCCGACCGGCAGCGCCGCCCGCCAACTGGCCCGCCGCCCGCCAACTGGCCAAGTCAGATCATCAGATGATGACCCGTCAGGTCGACGGGACATTGCGCCCCGTTTCCTCCGGTTTCCGCTTCCGCGATCCGCTGGCGGGGCGTTCGCGGCCTGTGCTTACCTGACGCCGTGACCGTCCGGCGGCGCAGCGGCGCCGCCGGTGCGGAAGGCGCCCGGGCCGCGCAGGCCCGTCGACGGCGCCCCTCCCCTGCCCTCCCGCGTCCGAGCGGCGGCTCCGCCGTGCCCGCGTCGCGCCCGTGACCCCGTACAGGAGCAGCATGTCCGAGCAGAGCCCCGCAGCCGTTCCCGGCTGGTCGTTCGAGACCCGGCAGATCCACGCGGGCGCGCAGCCCGACCCGGCGACCGGGGCGCGGGCGGTGCCGATCTACCAGACCACCTCGTTCGCCTTCCGGGACACCGCGCACGCCGCGGACCTGTTCGCGCTCGCCGAGCCGGGCAACATCTACACCCGCATCCACAACCCGACCACCGACGTGCTGGAGCAGCGCCTGGCCTCGCTGGAGGGCGGCGTGGCGGCGGTCGCGCTGGCCTCCGGGCAGGCCGCCGAGACGCTGGCGCTGCTGACGGTGGCCCAGGCCGGCGACCACCTGGTCTCCTCGGCCTCGCTGTACGGCGGCACGTACAACCTGCTGCGGCACACGCTGCCGCGGTTCGGCGTCGAGGTGAGCTTCGTCGAGGACCCGGACGACCTGGACGCGTGGCGGGCGGCGATCCGTCCGAACACCAAGGCGCTGTTCGCGGAGTCGCTGGGCAACCCGCGCGGCAACGTGCTGGACGTGCGCGGCGTCGCGGACGTGGCGCACGCCGCCGGGGTGCCGCTGATCGTCGACAACACCGTGCCGACCCCGTACCTGCTGCGTCCGCTGGAGCACGGCGCGGACGTCGTGGTGCACTCGGCCACCAAGTTCCTCGGCGGGCACGGCACCACCATCGGCGGCGTGGTCGTGGACGGCGGCGGCTTCGACTTCGGCGCGCACCCGGAGCGCTTCCCCGGATTCAACGAGCCCGACCCGAGCTACCACGGCCTGCGCTTCTGGGACGCCCTCGGCCCGGGCGCGTTCGCCGCCAAGCTGCGGGTGCAACTGCTGCGCGACCTCGGGCCCGCGCTCTCCCCGCACTCGGCGTTCCTGCTGCTGCAGGGCGTGGAGACGCTGTCGCTGCGGCTGGAGCGGCACACCGCGAACGCCCTGGAGCTGGCCCGCTGGCTGGAGCAGCGCGACGAGGTCGCGGCCGTCCACTACCCGGGGCTGCCCTCCAGCCGCTGGTACGCCGCGGCGCAGCGCTACCTGCCGCGCGGCGCGGGCGCGGTGCTCTCCTTCGAGCTGCGCGACGGCGTGGAGGCGGGGCGGCGGTTCGTCGACGGGCTGGAGCTGTTCAGCCACCTCGCCAACATCGGGGACGTCCGCAGCCTGGTGATCCACCCCGCCTCGACCACGCACAGCCAGCTGGACGCCGAGCAGTTGGTCGCGACCGGGACGGCGCCGGGCCTGGTGCGGCTGTCGGTCGGGCTGGAGAGCGTCACGGACCTGCGGGCCGACCTGGAGGCGGGGTTCCGCTCGGCGAAGGGCGCGTCGTCCTGAACGGCCCGGCCCGGGTCGCCGTGCCGCCCGCCTCCGGGGCCTGGCGGGACGGCGACCCGGTCGGCGGGCGGCGCTGGTTCGCGCTGCCCGGACCGCTCGCCCTGGAGGCGGGCGGCGTCCTGCCCGGGGCCCGGCTGGCGTACCAGACCTGGGGCACGCCGCGTCCGGACGGTGCCAACGCGGTGCTGGTGCTGCACGCGCTGACCGGCGACAGCCACCTCACCGGTCCGGCCGGGCCGGGGCACCCGACGGCGGGCTGGTGGGGGGAGCTGGTCGGGCCGGGGCGGGCGCTGGACACCGACCGCTGGTTCGTGGTCGCGCCGAACGTGCTCGGCGGCTGCCAGGGCTCCACCGGGCCGTCCTCGGCCGCGCCGGACGGGCGGCCCTGGGGCAGCAGATTCCCGTTCCTCACCCAGCGCGACCAGGTCGCCGCCGAGGTGCTGCTGGCCGACGCCCTCGGGATCGAGCGCTGGGCGCTGGTGGTCGGCGGGTCGATGGGCGGGATGCGGGCGCTGGAGTGGGCGGTGGCCCACCCGCGGCGGGTCGGGGCGCTGCTGGTGCTGGCCACCGCGGCGGCCGCCTCGGCCGAGCAGATCGCGCACGCCTCCGCGCAGTTGCACGCGATCCGCGCGGACCCGGGGTGGCACGGCGGCGACTACCACCACCTGCCGCCGGGCCGCGGCCCGCACCGGGGCCTGGGCCTGGCCCGCCGCCTGGCCCAGATCACCTACCGCAGCGAGCCCGAACTCGGCGCCCGCTTCGGCCGCGCCCCGCAGCGCGGCGAGGACCCGTGGCGGGGCGGGCGGTTCGCCGTCGAGTCGTACCTCGACCACCACGCCGCGAAGCTCGCCCACCGCTTCGACGCGGGCAGCTACGTCGTCCTCAACGAGGCCATGAACGCGCACGACCTCGGCCGCGGCCGGGGCGGCACCGCCGCGGCACTGCGCCGGGCTGCCGTCCCGGCGCTGGTCGCCGCGGTCGACTCCGACCGGCTGTACCCGCCCGGGCAGCAGGCCGAACTGGCCGCCCTGCTGCCGGACGCCGACGCGCTGCGGGTGCTCTCCTCGCCGTACGGCCACGACGGGTTCCTGCTGGAGACCGCGCAGGTGGCACCGCTGCTCGCCGAACTGCTGCCGACCGCGCGCCGCTGACCGGACCGCCCCTGCGGCCCGGGCCGCCCCTCCGGCCCCGGGACGTCAGGCGATCGAGGCGGCCACGACCGCGGCGGCGGCCAGGTTGCAGCTGGCCGACACCCACACCGCCGGGTGCGGCTCGGTGGAGACCAGGATCGCGCCGAGCCGTCCGGGGGTGAGCAGGTCGAGCAGCCAGAACGCGAGCGCCATCAGCAGCAGGCCGAGGACGCCGAAGCACAGGGTGGACAGCAGGCCCTTGCCGAAGTCCTCGTAGGTGTAGCGGATCGCGGTGTACACGATGCCGCCGACCCCGAGCAGCGCCGAACTGAGCAGCACGGCCGCGTTGCGGTTGCCCTCGGCCCAGATCAGCCGCCCGAGCTCGCCCGGCGTGAGGACGTCGATCAGCAGGTAGCCGAGCAGCAGCAGGAGCAGGCCGACCAGGCCGTAGACCGCGGCCGCGCCGAGGCCGTGGAGCATGTCGTTCATCTGCGGGCACTCCGGGGGGGTCGGACGGCCGCGCCGGCCGCAACCGTGGTCAAGGATCGGCAAAACATATCCCATGCCCCTGGCGTCCCGTCAGTTTTCCGGAGCACCTCCCCTATCATGCGGCGGCCCGCGTACGATGATCCGCCATGACACCGCCGCCTCCCCCCGCCACCGAACCGGACCGGTCGAGGCCGGGTTCCCGCCGCCGCTCGGGCTTCGTCGCCCTGGGGATGGTCGGCACCCTCGCCCTGACCCTCTCCGGCTGCTCCTCGTCCACCAGGACGCCCAGCCGCTGCGTCGACCCGAGCACCCTCAAGGTCCTCGACGCGCACTCCTGCTCGGCGGGCGGCTCGGGCGCGGGCCAGTGGTACTACTGCGGCCACGGCACCACCACCGCCGGCGGCGGCACCTTCAGCAAGTCGGCCGCCAAGCGCGGCGGCTTCGGCTGCCCCAAGGGCAGCGGCAGCGGCTCGGGCGGGGGCTGATCCCCGTGCGCCGCCACACCCTCGCCCCGCGCCCCGACTGGCTGGCCACCGTCGAGTCCCAGGGCCTCGTGTACGCGATGTGCTCCGACCCGTGCAACCAGGGCGGCCCGCACGCCTACTGGGACGAGAGCGCCTACTACGAGTTCTCGCTGCCCGAGGTCGAGGCCCTGGAGGAGGTCGTCGAGGAGCTCCACGCGCTCTCGCTGGCCGCCGCCGAGCACGTGGTGCGCACCGGCCGGTTCGCCGACTTCGGCATCACCGACCCGCGCCTGGCCGCGGTCGTCGCCGAGTCCTGGCGGCGCCGCGACGAACAGCCCAGCGTGTACGGCCGCTTCGACCTCGCCTACGACGGCACCGGACCGGCCAAGCTCTTCGAGTACAACGCCGACACCCCGACCTCGCTGATCGAGGCCGCCGGGCCGCAGTGGTTCTGGATGGAGGAGCGCTTCCCCGAGGCCGACCAGTGGAACTCCCTGCACGAGCGGCTGGTCGGTTCCTGGGCGCGCCAGAAGCACCTCCTGCCGCCCGGCCCGGTCCACTTCGCCCACTCCCGCGGCGACACCGAGGGCGAGGACTGGCTCACCACCCTCTACCTGCAGGAGTGCGCCGAACAGGCCGGCCTGCGGACCGTCGGCATCGCGATGGAGGACATCGGCTGGGACGAACTGTCCGGCCGCTTCGTCGACCTGGAGCACCGCTTCATCCGCTCCGCGTTCAAGCTCTACCCCTGGGAGTGGCTGGTCGACGACGAGTTCGCCGACCACCTGCTGGACGTCATCGACCTCGGCGGCAGCACCGGCTCCACGCTGTGGATCGAGCCCGCCTGGAAGATGCTGCTCTCCAACAAGGCCCTGCTCGCCGTCCTGTGGGAGCTCAACCCGGGCCACCCCAACCTGCTGCCCGCCTACCTCGACGGCCCGCGCGAACTCGCCGGCCCCGACGGCCCCGGCTACGCGGCCAAGCCGCTGCTCGGCCGGGAGGGCGCCGGCATCCGCATCGTCGAACCCGACGGCAGCCGGACCCGGCTCGCCGACTGGGCCGGCGACCCCGACCGCTACGGTGCCGAGGGCTACTGCTACCAGCAGTACCACCCGCTGCCCGACTTCGACGGCAACCGCCCCGTCCTCGGCACCTGGGTCGTCGACGGCGAGTCCGCCGGCCTGGGCATCCGCGAGACGGACGACAGCCCCATCACCCACCAGGGCGCCCGCTTCCTGCCCCACCTGATCCGCTGAACCCTCAGCCCGCCGGGGAGGTCGGGCCGTCCCCGTACGACCGCTGCTGCGGGATCCGGACGGCCGGGCCGTCCGCGGGCAGCGGTTCCGGGCCCCGGCGCCGGCCGGGCGCCGCACCGCTCGCCGTCGGCACCGGGTAGCGGGGGGCGATCCGCGCCAGCGAGGCCAGCCGGGCGCGGCTGGTCTGCCGCTCCACCCGCCCCCGGCAGCGGGCCCGGCCGTCGGCCGACCCGTCCGGGGCGGTGAAGTGCTCGGCGGCGTAACGGCGGAAGAGTTCACGGCGGGTCATCGAAACCTCCTGGGCGGCCGGGGCCGACTGGCGGCCGTCATCGGGAACACCCCAAGCAAACCCCCGCCGCCGCGGAGCGAACAATGCGTATCCCCTACCCAACATCCGCGCCGAACCCTGGGTACCCCCCGCCCCGGAGGCCCGGATGACCCGCCGCGAACGCTTCCGCCTGTACGTCGGCGGGCGCTTCACCGCCCCCGCCGACCGGCGCCCGCATCGACACCGCGCCGCCCGCGCCGGCCTCCACCGCTGACCGGCCGTCACCCCGCGGCCCCCGGCAACCCGGTGGGGGACGCGGCCCGGTCGCCTGCCCGTCCCGTCGTCCTGGCGTCCCGTCAGCCCTCGCGCTCGGCCAGTGCCCCCGCCACGTCCTTCCGCCCCACCCCCAGCTTCCGCAGCGCACTGGCCACGTGGTGCTCGACCGTGCGCGGTGACAGGAACAGGGCCTGCGCGATGTCCTGGTTGCTGACGCCCTGCCCCACCAGCTCCGCCACCTGCCGCTCGCGCGGCGAGAGCGCCTCGCCGTAGCCCCGTCGCCCGGGCGAGGCCATCCGTCCCAGTCCCAGGTCCCGCCGGACGTGCTGGCAGCGGGCCGCGTCGGAGGTCGCCCCGAGGGTGGTGTAGGTGGCCTCGGCGGCGGCCAACCGCTCGGCGGCGGTCTGCGGATCCCGGTCGGCGAGCGCCCGGGCCAGCCGTTCCTCCGCCTTCGCGGCCTCGTAGGGACGGCCGATGTTCCGCCAGGCGTCCCGTGCCCGGTGGTAGGACTCGATCGCGCCACCCGGGTCCGTGCCCTCCAGCAGGACGCCCCGCGCCTGGTGGAGCCCCGCGTGCGCAGCGGGCGCGTCCAGTCCGTCGAGTGCCTCCGCGGCCTCTTCGGTGAGGTGCCGGGCCGCACCTTCGTCGCCGACGCCCCGCGCGGCCGCCACGGCGATCGGCAGCAGTTCCCCGCCGCGGGCCCACGCCCCGGCCTGGCGCAGGATGACGACGGCGGGTCCCAGCACGGCGGCGGCGGCCTCCGCCCCGTGCTCCGCCAGCTCCACCGCGCCCAGGCCGGCAGCGGCCCGGATCGCCGCGGTGACCTGCGACTCCCGTTCCCCGTACCTGGCGGCGGACTCGAACTCGGCCCGGGCGACCGCCAGCCTGCCCCGCGAGGCGGCCATCCGACCGAACAGCATCGCGCGTTCGACCCGGGCCATCGCCACGTCCGGGTACTCGGTGCCGAGGGCCTCGAACCGTTCCTCCAGCCCCTGCCAGCGCCCGGCCAGGCCGTCGAGGCGCAGCAGGCCGATCCGGCTGTAGCACTCCAGGTAGGAGATCGCGGCCTGCCGGGCCAGGGCGCGGCTCTCGGTGAGCAGCCGGCCGGCCCGCCGGTCGTGGCCGGTCTCCATGGCGATGTCGCCGACGTTGAACAGGGCCCTGGTGGTCTGCCGGACGAGTTCGGGGCTGGAGGCGTCGCGCGGCAGCCGGTCGAGCTCGGGCCACAGCTCGGGATCGCCCTCACGGGCCTGGAAGGTGAGCCGGGTGGCGCGGTAGGCGGCGGCGACCTCCTCATCGGGTTCGATCTCCAGGGCCGCGGCGGCTTTGGCCATTCTTTCCCAGGCGGCCGCCCCTTCCCCGTCGCGTTCGTTCATGGCGAGCGCGACCAGGGCCCGGGCGGCGCGGGCCGGCCGTTCGGCGATGAGCTCGTCGGCGGCCCGCTCGATCAGCGCGAAGCCGTCCCGGTCGCCGCCCTGGACCGCCACCCTCAGCCCGAGGGTCAGCCGGACCTCCCCGCGGTCGGCGACCGGCAGCCGGGGGTCGGCGATGATGTCGGCCAGTACATCGGTGCTGGCGGCGTCGTAGGCGGCGTTCGCGGCGAGCCCGGCCAGGGCCCGGGCGGCCCGGCCGCGGCGTTCGGGGGCGAGGTCGGTCCCGGCGAGCAGTTCGCGCAGCAGCGAACCGGCCGCCGCGGTGTCGCCCTGTGCCGCGGCCTGTTCGGCTGCGGCTTCGGCGGCCTGCTGCCAGGCCTCCCGGTCGCCGAGGGCGAGGGTGTGCGCGGCGATCCGGGCGAGCGGCTGCGGTTGCCTGCTGCGCAGTGCCTCGATGGCCCGACGGTGCAGCGCGGACCGGATCGGGCCCGGTATCCGCCGGTACGCCACCTGCCGGGCGGGCTCCCGGCGGAACGCGTACCGGGCGGGCGCGGGCTCGTCCAGCACCGCCGCGTGCAGGGCCTCCACCAGGCCGGAGGAGACCTGGTCGGCGGGCAGCGCGGAGACCTCGGCGATCAGTTCCTCGTCGGCGGGCTCGTCCAGCACGGCCGCCGTCTCGGTGACCGCCCGCGCCAGCGGGCCGAGGCCCGCCAGCCGTTCGGTCACCGCCTCCCGCAGGCCTCGCGCCAGGTCCGCCCCGGCCAGGGCCGCGACGGGGTCCGCCCGCCGACCGTCCTCGCGCAGGAACGCCAGGTCCTCGACGATCGCGGCCGGGAGCCCCCCGGAGCGCTCGTGCAGCAGGGCGGCGAGCGCGGACGCGGTGCCGGTCGCCGGACCGCTCGCGGAACCGGTCGCGGGACCGGTCGCGGGACCGGTCGCCGGGACCGCGGCAAGGCCGAGCGCGCTGCCGCCGAGCACGGCGCGGGCCAGGTCCAGCACCTCCGCCCGTTCCAGGGGCCCGACCTGGAGCGGTCCGCCCGCGACTCCGGGCGGGCAGCGGTAGGCGGCTCCCAGGACGGGCATCCCGTCCGGCACCTCCTCCGCCCGGTAGGTCACCACCAGCGACCGGCCGGGATGCGGGTCCCTGGCCAGGAGCAGCAGCGACTCCCTGGTCGCCCGATCGGCCCACTGGGCGTCCTCGACCAGCAGCACCACTTCGCCCAGCGCGTCGAGCAGGGCCCGCAGGCCCTGGAACAGCCGGTCCCGCTCGTCGTTCCCCGCTGCGGCGGTGTCCTCGGGCAGCAGGTCGGCCAGGTCAGGGAGCCGGTTCCGGAGCGCACCGGTGCTCGGCGGCAGCTGGGGCGCGGCCGCCAGCAGCGGGCGGCCGCGCCCCAGCGCGTCCAGCAGCGGGCCGTAGGGCGTCGGCGCGGCGACCGGGTGGCACCGTCCGGTCAGCACCCGCTCCGGCGGCACCCCGGACTCCGCCAGCGCCCGCTCGACCAGTGCGGACTTCCCGACCCCGGCCTCGCCCTCCACCAGCACCACCGCCGGAGCGGACCGCAGCGCCTCGGCCAGCCGCGCCACTTCGCGCCGCCGCCCGACGAAACCCGCCGCCCCGCCGCCCCGCCTCGTCACCGCGCGCCCCATCCGCACCCCCGGCCCGACCGCACCAACCGGCGAGAGCACGTACGTTCCATGGGCCCCATCATGCCGTGCCGCTCCGACGCCCTGAACCCCGACCGCTGGCCGCCCTCCCACCGACGCATCCGCCCCGGTCCCCCGCCACCCGCCTCCTCACCAGCCTCTCCGTCCCCGTCCGACGCCCCTCCGCCACGCCCCACCGGCCCCGGCCGACGGCCGGCACCCGCCTCTTCCGCGTCCCGGTCTCCCGAAGCCGTCCTCCTCGCCCTGTCGGCACGGGTCTCCGGCGAGGGCCCCGCCCGCCCGCACGGGGCTCCCGCCACAGGCCCTGCCTCCCGCTGTCGCACCGGCCCCTGGCCACCGCGCCGTGTTGCGGGCCGGGTGGCTCCCTGGCGAGCATGAAGAAACTGCGTGCGACCTCACCCCGAGTGACGAGGACAGGTGCTGTCATGACCGACTGGGACGCCCAGGACCCGGAACCCGCCGAGGACGACGGCGTTCTCGAACCCGCCGACTCCCTGCTCACGGACCGGCTGGACGACGACCCGCTCGACACCGGAGTCATTCCGCCGGACGGCTACCGGGGCGCCACCGCGTACGGCACCACGCCCGAGGAAGCCGAGCGCGGCGAGTCCCTGGACCAGTTGCTGGCGGAGGAGGAACCCGACGACAGCTCCGAGGCGGTCGACGACCGCTGGGCCGACGGACCTTCGCCGCGGGCCGGTCGCCTGGTCGAGGACGGCATCGACACCGAGGGCACCGACGTCGGCCCGGACGCCGGTGCCGCGAGCGCGGAAGAGGCCGCGGTGCACCTGGTGTACCCGGACGAGGACAGCGAGGCCGAGTTCGACGACGCCGAGCCGGACGAGTCGCTCCGTGAAGCGGTCCGGTTCACCGTGCTCGACGACCTGGCCGACCGCGTGCCCGACGACGACTACCGCTGAGCCCCCGGCCCGGTGCTCCGGGCCTCCCGGTCCCGGTCGTTCCTCTCCACCTCCAGGTCGGCCAGCAGCAGCCGGGGCCCGCTCTCATCGGCCTCGACCATCAGGGCCCCGTCGGGTGCCCACGCAGCGCTGCCCCCGCAGCCCGTCCACGGCCCGGCGGTGCCGACGTGGTTGGCGAGCACCACGGACATCCCGGTGTCCTTGGCGATCGCCGGGTGAACGGTGACGCGCTCCTCGCGTCCGCCTCCCGTCCCGTACAGCGAACTCGCGAGGTGAACCTGGCAGCCCCGGGCGGCGTTCCGCGCAGGCACCTCGGGGAAGTGGTTGTCGAAGCACGTCGCCAGCGAATAGCCGATGCCGTCCGACCAGAACCGGCCACCACCGCTCCCGGGCTCGAACACCTCCCGCTCGTTCTCGTACAGGTGCTCCTTCGCGTACACCGCCGCCACGGTGCCGTCCGGGCCGTACACGGTGCTGACGATCCGCGGCCGACCGCCCGGCCCCGCGGCCGCTCCGTTCACCACCAGGGTGATCCCCGTGGCGCGCAGCGGATCGAGGCGCGCGTCCTCCGCCTCCGTCCACAATCTGCGGTCCACGCCGATCAGTTCGGGCACGTATCCGGTGAGCGCCAACTCCGGGCAGACCATCACCGCACTGCCGGCCTCCCGCGCCTCCCGCGCCAGATCGGCGATCTGTCGCACGTTGGACTCCACGTCGCCCTCGACGCACTCGAACTGAGCTGCTGCCACTCGTACCCGCACCAATGCCGTCCCTTCCCCGCCGTCCCGGCCTCCGGCCGGGCAATTGTCGAATCCTGTGGATCGCCGCCCTCATCGGACTGCTCTTGTCATTGTGTGGTGACGCGAAGGTCGTGACCGTCGGGGTCATGGAGACGGAAGTCGGTCAGCCCCCGTGGCCGCCCGCGTCGATCTTCTGCCACGGACCGGCCGCTCTCCTTGACCCGCTGGTGGGCCGCATCGAAGTTCCGGAAGTGCGGCTGTCGGCAGCGCCCCTTCCCGGCGCTGCGGGGACTGGTCGACTTCGGTGTCACCCGGAGGTGCAGCACGACGAGAAGCAGGCAGAGTACGGCCATCGTGTCCCACAGCGTCGTGGTCCCCGCGCGGGCGAGGAGCCGGGTGCCGAGGACGGGTGCGAGCGTCGCGGCGATGCCCCAGCTGGTACCGAAGGCGGCCAGGTAACGGCCACTTCCGCCGGGTGGTGCGAGGTCGGTGACGAGCGCGTAGGCGCGGCCCATGGCCAGCAGGTCGCCAAGACTGCCCACGGCGGCCGAGGCGAGTAGAGCCGGCAGGGTGCGGGCGAGGGCGTAGCCGGTCAGCCCAGTGGCCAGGATGCTCAGCAGGGTTCGGTCCCGCAGGGGTCGTACGACGGTGTCGCCGTGGTCGATTCCGGCGGGCGCTGGGCGGTCGTGGGGAAGCACGAGTCGGATCAGCAGCGCGCAGGCCAGGCACGTCGCGGCATCGGCGACGAAGAGCCAGCGCAGCTCCCAGCGTCCGAGCGGGGCGGCGATCAGTCGTCCGGCTCCCATGCCGCCTGCCGCGAGCGCGGCGCTGAACAAGCTGAACGCGCGCACCCGTTGACGGTCCGGCACGGACTCACCGGTGATCGCCTGGCTCGGCGGCTCGTAGAGTTCGAAGACCAGCCCGAGGAACACTGCTCCGGCGACGGCTTGTCTCCCTACCCTGACAGCATCGGCACCCAGTGGTCCATCACCTGCTGCAGGCGTTGCCGGTGGTCGGCGATCCAGTCGTCCGGCGGAACGAGCGGGACGCGCACGGTGACCATGGACCCCGACTCGTCCTCCACGACCACCTCCGGGCAGTCACGCTCGCCGGTGAGCTGGATGAAGATCGACGGCCCTCTGCTCATCTCCATCCAGGCGACGTCTTCGCCGGCGTCGAGCCTGTCCAGCGCGTTCGCCCAGCTTTCCAGCTTCGAGACGTACAGCGCGAGGTCGATGCGGCCGGCCACGAAGGGCGTCTTGACGACGATCTCAGCGTCGAGGCCGGCACTCCAGCTGGCGCTCGGTCCCAGAATGTTGACGGTGACGCTGTTTCCCTCGTCGTCGGCGAGGGAGAGGAGCTCCCGCGGAGCACTGTCGCCCATAACTGCCCTTTCATCGGCGAGTACTGAGGCATTCTCGCCCGATCGGGGGATTCCACCACCTCATTTTGTCAGCAGTTCCTACGACCTCGTGCACGGTTGGCCGTGGCTTGTGTGGGCTTGGCTCGTTCGACCGTTCGTGGTGGGAATGGCGGCACGTGCATGGATCGTCTCGGAGCGTCGGATCACCGGCTTGTCGCGGGCGGTGATCGCTGATCTGTTGGCCGAGTCGGGGCCGGTGTGGCAGGCCCGACGCGACGCCGAGCTGTGCGACCGGCCGCGGCGGCGGTCGGTGGGCGCCGGTGCGAAGTGCCAACTGGTCTTCGTCGACCGGCTCCTGGCCACGCTCGTCCACCTGTGCCACGGCGCCACCCACGACGTCCTGGCCTGCTGGTTCGACGTGGACCGCTCCACCCTCACCCGCGCCGCCGACGAGATCCGCCCGCTGCTGGCCGAGCGCGGCTGCCGCAACCGCTTCGTCTCGGGCAAGAGCCGGATCAACCCCATGAAGGCACTGGTCGCCACCGACGACCGCGGGCGCGTACTGTTCTGCGGCGAAGTGCGGGCCGGCTCGGTCGCCCACATCACCCAGGTCCGCGATGCCGGCCTGGTGGACCTGCTCGCGGTCACGATCCACCTGGAGATCCTCACGGACGCCGGCTACCAGGGCCTGGGGGGCCCAGACCTGTGGCCAGGGCGTCACCCCGCCCCGCAAACGCCGCGGCAAGCACCTCGAGCGCCTCCAGTGACTCATGGCCCACCACGAACAGGCCCGCTTCGCCCACTCCTCAGGCCGCATGCCAGCCGAACACGGCATCGCCCACCTCAAGAACTGGCGCACCCTCGCCCGGCACCATGGTCGCCACGACCACCTGCCCGACACCGTCCGAGCCGTCGCCGGACTCCTCTCGGACCAACAAAGGATCATCGGGAAGGTACGCCTTCCACGTCCCTCCCGGGGCCGATCCACAAGTGCCGAGCACCGCTCTCCAGTACTCGTCCCTCCGCTTGATCGATTCGACGGAGGGCTGGCAGCAGGCGCTGACCGCTTCCGACGCGGTGGTCGGTGACCACGGTTCGGTGACCCCTACGAACTCGTCACACGATCCTGCTGATCGTTGCTGGTAGGGCGTGACCGATGCGACGATCCTTCCGTCAGTCCAAGCTCCTCGCCGTCCGATGGGAACGACACCTCCACCTCCACAACGCCTCCGTCTTCCTCGCCTGTGCACCCATCTGCTGGCAACGCCCCAACAATCCGCCCTCGTGATCGTGTTACGGGCTCCGGCCGGGGGCGTTGGATCGACATCGGAATCGAGTCCTGCTCGGCCTAGTCCGCTCCCCTGCCAGTGCCAAACGTCAAGTGATCGGAGCCGTAGACCCATGGTGCACTCCGCTGTGGAACAACTGTCCGCCCACCTGGTGCCGCCGACGGAGCCCTCGGGACGCCCGTCCGACTGGGGGCGAGCCGCCGACAGCTAGAACACGGCCTTCCCCTCGGACTATCGCGATTTCGTGGACGTCTACGGATCCGGCACGATCGACGACCACCTGGTGATCGCGGGCATGGTCGACGCCGGCCCTCCGGAGGTCACCGTCGATGCGCTCACCGCGGTGGCGAGGTCGCTGCACGAGGAGAACAGCGAATGGCCCTACCGGGTGTGGCCGGATACGGGCGGACTGATCTGCTGGGGGGCGACGGTCAGCGCCGACGTCCTCTACTGGGACACCACCGATCCCGACCCCGACCGGTGGACCGTCGTGGTCCGCAACCGGGAGGGCGACTTCGCCCGCTTCGACACGGGCATGGCGGAGTTCGTCCTCCGACTGCTCGGCCCGGCCGGTGAACGCCCGCTCGAAAGCCCCTGCCTCTACGGCCTGCCGAACTCCCGCTTCCTGAACGGGGTCGACCGGCGGCGGATCGAAGCGGTCGGCGGCTACCCGTGGGAGTACCTGGAGGAGCTCTACGAGGCCAATGAGGCCGCCGAAGAGGAGGACTGAACCCTGAGCCGGTGCGCCCCGAGCCTGCTTGGCTCGGAGCGCACGGGACTCGTAACGCGATCGTGCTGATCGTTGCTGGTGGGGCGTGACCCATGTGGCGTTCCGACTGTTCGTGATGACATGAGCAACAGGCCGTGAACCACGAACGACGAGCTGTGGGCCATGATTGAGCCGCTGCTGCCAACCTGGCCGGAGCGGTCGCCGGGTCCGCAGCCGGCGGACGACCGTCGCTACCTGCAGGGCGTCCTGTTCGTGCTGTACACCGGCATCACCTGGCAGCAGTCGCCGCCCGAGTTGGGCTTCGGCTCCGAGCAGACCTGCTGGCGACGGCTCGGCCGCTGGGAGGGCGCCGGGGTGTTCGAGGCCCTGCACCCCACACTCCTGGCCGGGTTGGACGCGGTCGGGCTGATCGACTGGACACGCGCGTGCATGGACACTTCCCACGTGCGCGCGAAAAAGGGGCGAGGCCACCGGTCCGTCACCGGTCGATCGCCGCAAGACCGGAAGCAAATACCACCCGATCAGCGACGGCGGCAGCCTCCCGTTCCACGTGACCACCACCCCCGCCAACATCAACGACGTCAACCGGACCCTCACCCGGAACGACAGCATCCCACCGGTCGCCGGCCGGGGCTGCCGCGCAAGCCACCCAAGTCCCTTCTCGGAGACAAGGGCCACGACAGCCGGCCCTCCGCCGGGAACTGACCCACCGCCGGATCCTGCCCGTCATCTCCCGCTGCGGAGAGCCAGAACATCATCGGCCTCGGCAAGCTCCGCCACGTCGTGGAGCAGACCTTCGCCCAGCTCCACCAGTTCAAGCGCCTCGCCGTCCGCCGGGAACGATGCCTCGACCTCCACAACGCCTCCGTCTCACTCGCTCGCGCACTCATCCGCTGGCGACGCCTCAACCGACAGATACCGTGACGCTGTTGCGAGTTCGCACTGAAAGGGCGTGTCCATGGGTCGCCCCGGTTGGATCGGCGATGTCTTCGAGGCCAGGAGGAGAGAGTTCGCCGTAAGCCCGGACGACGAAGGGATCTTCGGCTCGCCGATCCTGCGGAGCGGGGCAACGAAGGAGGACATCACGCGGTTGCGGGCGAGGTTCTCCCAGCCGTTGGAGAAGTACTAGTTTGTTCTGTCCTGTGAGGTTGGGGACGCGGCTGGCGGGTGGTTGGCCTGCGAGTGCGGTGTGTCCGCGGTGGTGATTGTAGGTGTGGAGCCAGGCGGGGTAGGCGTCTCGGCGTTCTTGTTCGGTGCGGTAGGGCCTGGCGTAGGCCCACTCGTCGAGCAGGGTGCGGTTGAAGCGTTCGACCTTGCCGTTGCTCTGCGGCCGGTAGGGACGGGTGCGTTTGTGCGCGATCCCGGCTGCTGCCAGGACGTCGCGCCAGGGGTGGGACTTGTAGCAGGCGCCGTTGTCGGTCGTGACTCGTCGGACGGTGATGCCGGCCCGGGCGAAGAATTCGTTCGCCCGGGTCCAGAACGCGGCGGCGGTCTCCTTGCGCTCGTCCGCGAGGATCTCGCTGTAGGCCAGGCGGGAGTGGTCGTCGACGGCGTTGTGCAGGTAGCTGTAGCCGACGCCGGAACGTGTTCTGCGTCCGGCTTGGCGGCCCAGGGTCTTGTGGCCGCCGCCGTCGGGGATGTTGCCGGGCTTCTTGATGTCGACGTGGACCAACTCGCCTGGCGCGCAGTGTTCGTAGCGTCGTATCGGCCGTCCGGTGGCGCGGTCGAGGTGGGCCAGGCGGGCGAGGCGGTAGCGGGTCAGGACCCGGTGGACGATGGCGGGGTTGAGCTTCAGCAGGTAGGCGATGCGGGCCGGGCCCCAGCGGCGCAGGACGCGGACCTTGATGATCCGCCGCTCGGTGCGGGTCGGGGTCCGGTTCGGGCTGCGGTGCGGCCGGCTGGAGCGGTCGCTCATGCCGGCGTCGCCGAGCGCGCGGTAGCGGTCGGCCCACCGCTTGGCGGTGGTGGGTGAGACCTGGAAGCGTTCGGCGGCCCGGCGCAGTGGCCAGCCGTCCTCGACCACGCAGTGGGCCAGGCGCAGCCGTCCGGTCTCGGTCAGCGGTGCGTTACGGTGTGGCATGAGGGCCTTTCTGGTCGCCGGTGCTTCTCTGCACTTCACCCGATTGGGCGATCGGAGCCGCCGGGGACCGGTGGGCGGCCGAGCGCGGAACCTTGTGGATCTGTGGCTCGCTGCCGTGATCGACTGAGGCCATGAGCTTGTCAGTGGATGTGTTCGTCGTCGGTGCGGACGACAAGATGAACCTGCTGGATGTTCCGGAGGGAAGTTCCGACCTCGCGGGCTTCGAGCGCTGGCGTACCTCCGTGTGGGGGTCCGAGGCCGTGCACTCGTTGGGGGCGAGGTTCTTCCCGGTTTTGGCCCGCGGTGACCTCACCGTGGCGCCGGACCAGGTGGCGGACTTCCTGGATGAATGTGCATTGATCCGGAGCAACCTCGAACTCGTCGCGCCCAGCGCCGACCCGGCGAAGTCGCATGCGGAGTACGTTCGGCAGATCTCCGAGCGCCTGCGGAACATCGAGGACGCTGCCGAGCGTGCGCAGAGCGTCAGGGGTGGTGTGGTCATCTGGTAGGCGTCCGTTCTGGAGGAAATTCGACGGTCGGTCTGCCTGTGGCGTGGCAGGATGGCGCTATGACGTTGATCCGAAGGGGCGATGCCGCGTAAGTCGCCCGGCGCCGTGCGCGCCCAGACGCGGTTGATTCGGGGTCAGTCCCGACAGTTCAGTCAGGTCCGAGGCCTGCGACGAAGTGCCCAGGCTGCTGTCAGGCGCCTTGAGGCTTACAGGTTTTGGCCCGGGTTCTTGAGCGAGGCGCTCGGCCAGTACGAGCGGTTCTTGCGCCAGCCTGGCCGGTGGCTCTATGTGCCGTTGGCGGATTGTCCGTGCCACGATGTCTTGGGTGGTCGGGACAACCTGCAGGCCATGCTTGATGCGCTGCCGTCGGCCGCGCGCCGCGAACTGAGGCAGATCGTGACCCGGCTCGATGCGGAATTCGAGCGGCGTACATTGCCGGATCCGTTTGCGTCGGAACGGTTGTGCAGCGAGTGGTTCGACCCGCCGAGTCGGCCGTGGTGGTACCTGCGGTTGACCAAGCCGTAGGCGAACATGTGCGGCATCGGCCGCTCCCCGCCGCTGGCGGAAGGCCCTCCAGCGGGGGGACGGACGCACGAGAGCTGACTCGTATGGCAGGGGTTCATGGAAGTGACTACTCCGGTGAGAGAGATGGTCGAGGCCGGGGAAGGCCGAGGTCGACGACGGGCCGGCGGCTGCGGCGACTGGCTTCGTCTCTCTTGCCGCGCAGGAAGGTGAGGGTGAGGTCGATACCTTCGATCTCACCGATCCAGCCTTCGACTTCAGCGCGTTGACGCCGGTCGAGGAGGTCGTGCTCAAGCTCGTTCAGGCGGGGCAGCATCTTCGGGTTGACGTGCAGCATCGGGCACCGAATGCAGGCATGCTCGTGCTGGCAGGGGGTGCCGTAGGGCCGGCCGCATGCGCCGAGCTCGACCTTTCGGCGATCGAAGTGCTCCTCGAACTCCGACCACTCGTCGGGCGTGCTGTCCCGGTACTCGCCCTCGGGGCGGACCTGGCGGCGGTGCTGCAGGTACTCCTGGTAGTGGCGGATCACGTCCTCGTCGAACACTGCGACGTAGCCACGAGTGGTCTGGATATTCAGGTGTCCGAGCAGGGCCGCGCCGATGTGGATCGGCAGGCCGCTGTTGACGAGCTCGGTGATGAAAATCCGGCGGAAGTCGTGCGGGGTGAACTTCAGTCTCTTGAAACCGGGGTGCACCTTGGCGAGGGCGAGGCAGCGCCGTTGGATCATCCGGTGGATCGTGCCGGGGTTGAAGACCGCAGGAACGGCGCCGTTCTGCCGTTGGAAGAGGAACGGCATCGGAGGGCTCCAGACCTTGTCGTGCGGGTCGTAGCGGGAGACCAGCGGGATCGGCCGACCGGTGCGGAGGTGTCGGCGGATGATCGACGCGATCACGTGGAAGAGCTCAGCGGACATCGGGATCACACGCTCGCGGTCGGTTTTCGACGGCGCGATGACGAGCAGGGCGATGACCTCGCCGCCGGGCCGCTGGTACTGCCGGATGCTCAGGTGGCTCAGTTCGCACAGCTCCTCGATGCGGACGCCGGAATGCCGCAGGGTTTCCACCGCGGCCCAGTCCCAGAACGCGGCCTCCTCCTCGGCGGCGATGTGGACCGTCTCGCCGCTGTCGTCGTTGTGCAGGCGTGGCGGGACCGGCGCGGCCCGGCGGGTGAGCTTGCGGTCGGAGTCGCTCAGCACGCGGGTGTAGGTAGTGCCGGCGAAGGTGAACGACTCGCCCTCGACCGCTCGCGCGGCGCGTTCGAGCAGTTGGCGGAAGTGGTCGTAGCGGGACTCGACGTGCTCGACGAGCACGGGCAGCAGAGGCTGGCGCTGGCGGGTGCGGTCGGCGGTTCGCTCGTTGATGCGCCGGCGGCGTGCGCCGAGCCCGCGCAGGTCGGAGGGCGGGACCGGGCAGGGGGCGACCCAGACCGCCCACTGCTCGGGTTCCTGGGCCGCCCAGGTGTGCAGGTCGTAGTAGAAGCTGCGGACCGAGATAACCAGGCCGTCCGCTCCGGCACGTGGAGCGCCGTCATCCTTGACGGCGATCATCTGCCGCCAGGCGGCGTAGACCTCCGGGGCGATCCGCAGATCGGCCTGTTCGGGGTTGATGCGCTCGATCTTCTCCCAGAAGTGGTGGGCCAGGTGCAGCACCAGGTTCTTCCAGGTGCCGTAGTCGGTGTCCGCGCGGCGGCGGTTGAAGTAGTCGATCAGCAGCCCGCGGACGGCCCGGTTGCGGATGGGGTAGAGGTCGATCAGCTCCTCGATGGTCTTCTGGCCGCGCATCAGGGCCGCGCGCATCGTGGCCGGGACGGTCGGTGGGAGGTGGCCCATGGCGTGGAGCACGTGCCACACGCCCTGGCCGCGCAGCCGGTTGCCGGCCTTGTTGCCCGGGGCCACGACCGACCACGCGCGCCGGTTCTCCTGCGCGAAGTGCAGCAGCGCGGGCGCCGTGATGTCGCTGAGCGCGACACCCTGGACGGCCAGAAGCGCGGTCAGGTCGAACAGGGCCTCGGTCCGGTGCGCGTAGGTGTGCTGATGTACCTCGACCTGCTTGACGAAGTCGTCCAGCAGCGGGTCGCTCTGCGCGGCGATGAACATCAACGCAAAGCTGGTCATGTGGTGGCGCCGGAAGGCGAGCATGGATGGCTGGATGGCGCGCAGGCAGATCAGGGACCGCAAGTCGGTGGTGAGCTTGATGCTGGGGCTGCGGCGGCACTCCAGGTCGTTGACGTTGACCAGGCCCTGTCCGACCGGGCTGGCTTCCCACCGTTCCTGCCAGGTCAGGCCGGGGTAGCCGGCCAGGTAGTCAAGAACGGCACGGGCGGCCATGCCGCGCTGCTGCCGAGTCGACGCCCCTCCGTCCCATGCCTCAACGGCCAGTCCCGCGATCGACAGCGCGGAGGTGCGGGAGAGGTCGCCGAACGGGCGGGGCGGTGTAGTCGCGACGGCTGGCTCGGGAGTCATCGGGCCGCCGACGAAGCGGCTGGAGTAGTCGAGGCCCTCGGCGATCGGGCCGTGTCGGCGGCTGACGCCGGTAGTGGGGCTCGCGGCGGTCTTAGGCACCGAACACCGCCGCGATGTCGTCGGTGGCGTAACCGGACGGGTAACTGATCTGCGGCCGTGGCCTATTGTAGTGCTCCAGCAGCGCGTCGAAGATCTCCTCGATCCGCACCGTGAGGTGGCGGCTGGTGGTCTGGATGTTGGCGTGGCGTAGCACCGTCTGGACCTCGGGCAGGGTGAGCTTTCCGCCGTTGGCCATCCGGTGGGCGGCCGTGTGGCGAAGGTCGTGGAGCGTCCAGTTGGTGCCGAGGTTCTGCTGGGCGCGCTGCATCACCCGTCGCATTGCCCAGTAGGTCAGTGGCCGGTCCTCTCCGTGCCGTGTTCGCCAGACCGGCTCGCCGGGCTGTGGTGTGCCGGTGCTGTCCGGGTAGCGGGCCAGCCGGACGCACGCTTCCGGTGAGATCGGTACGAGCTCGCGCTCTCGGGTGCCCTTGGAGATGACGTAGAGGCCGGGCTTGGCCCAGTGGATGTCGCTTGTCCCGACGCCGAGCAGCTCTTCCGCCCTGGCGCCGCTGGAGACGTAGCAGTCCAGTAGGGCTCGGTCGCGCTCACAGCCCATCGCGGCGAACAGCTCGTCCCACAGCGGATCGGGGATCGAGCGCGGCGGCCGGCTGGCCACCTTCTGCCGCAGCCGGGCCCGGCCCAGAACCGGCTTGGGCTCCAGCGGGCTGAGGTGGCTCATGGCACGGCGCCGCTGCGGCGACACAGGCACGGGGTTCACGACCGGCCCCCGCCCGTAGTGCGCATGGAAGGTGTAGAAGCCGCTCACGACCGACAGCGCGTGGTTGATCGTCGTCGCGGCATATCCGGTGCCGAGGTACGGCTTGCCGGTGCGCGGATTGACCGTTCCCGGGGCCGGCGACTGGAGGTTGCGCCGCCGGCGTTGCGGGTTCGGTGCCGTGCGCATCCAACCGGTCAGCACGGCCGCTTCCGCCTCGGTCGCCCGCTCCCAGGCGACATCGAGCAGCCACAGCAGCCGGAACCACCGCAGCATCCCGAACCCATAGCTGCGGGCCGTCAGCGGGCTGCTGTCACTCAGCGCCAGGTCGCGCAGGTACGCGGTGACCGGCTCGACCTTGACCCCGTGACCGTTGAGAGGGCGTTAAGTCCTGTTTTTAATGGTTCGGCATCGCTCGATCGTGGGGTCGGCTGCAGTTCCGGGGCGGCTGCCGGATCGGGGGTGGTGC
>NZ_JBIAVO010000053.1:0-44490 GCF_042894345.1 Kitasatospora sp. NPDC001540 | reverse complement strand
GCTACCTCGCCGGCCTCCAGCTTCGCGGCGCGATGATCTGGATCAAGGACCTCACCAGGACCACCCCTTGATCACGACCAAATACGCTCCCTAGGGCGAGGCGGTCGCGGCCGGGTGCGGCGTCGGGCCGTGCTGCGCCGTGTACACCAGCCCGAAGCCGAGCACGGCCGCCAGCGTCACCGCACCCGCCCAGGCCAGCGCGCGGAGCAGACCCCGCCTCCGCCGCTCCTGCCGGTGCGCGCGCAGCGCGGCCGCCTCGGCCTCGGCGAGCTCCGCGTCGAACCAGGCGGCCCAGTCGGAGTGGAGATCGTCGGACGCCATGCAGCGGACATTAGCAGCCCTTTACGTGCCGTCCGGGGGAGCGCCGAGGGGTGTGGCGGGGGGCGCTCAGGAGTGTGGCGCAACGCGAGAGGCCCCCCGGTGAAGGGGGGCCTCTCGCTGTCTGTGCGCCGCCAGGGACTCGAACCCCGGACCCGCTGATTAAGAGTCAGCTGCTCTAACCAACTGAGCTAGCGGCGCCTGCTGACGTGGAAGACTGTAGCAGCGGGCGGGGTCGGAGCCAAAATCGATTCCCACCGGGGCGGCACCCGCCGTTCAGCGCGCGTTCGACACCCGGTCGCCGCCCTCCCGGACCCGCCCGCGGGCCGCCCGGACGCACGCCCACAGCACCACCGACGCCCCCGGCAGCCACGGCTCGCTGGTGTCCGGCGCCACGATCCACCGGCTGGACGCGCTCTCCGGCTCGTCCACCGCCCGCTGCACCGGCGGCACCGTCACCGCGTCCCCCCGGCCGTGGCAGAGCAGCGGCGGGACGTCCCGGGCCCACTCCTCCCAGGCCAGCAGCGTCCGCAGCCGGGGCGCCGCCCCCGGCTGCACGAACAGCAGCGTCCGGCCCCGGTAGGTGGCGACCGGGCCGCAGCCCGGGCCGGAGGTCCACAGCTCGTCCAGCACCCGGCGGCCGAACACGGCCGGCAGGCTGATCACGTCGAACACCCGGCCGCACGGGAGGATCGCGGGCGCCCACGGGCGGGCCTCCCACAGGGCGCGCATGCTGCTCGGGTACTCGCTGGCGGAGGCGAGCCACGCCTCCCCGGCGACGCTGACGTACTCCACGGATTGATAGGTCCAGATGTCCACCCGGTCAGGGTGGACCGGTGGCGGGACCGGCCGAGGAGAAAACGGCGTTCGCCGGACAGCGGAGGGGGTGTGGGCGTACCATCGCCCGCCGCATATGCCAGAGGCCTGGCGGGGCCTACTCCTCCGGGCCGCGGCGCTGCAGCGAGCGGCCGTACTCGACCATCTTCCGCGCGTAGTCGGACGTCCAGTCCGCCCGGTCGGCGATCTGCTCCGCCGAGAGCGCGTCGAACCGGCGCGGATCGGCGAGCTGCGCGGCCGCGAGCGCCTGGAAGTCCGTCGCCCGCTCCGCCGCGGCCCGGAACGCCAGGGCCAACTGGGTGGAACGCGCCAGCAGTTCGGACGGGTCGTCGATCGACTCCAGGTCGAAGAACCGCTCCGGCTCCGGCTCCGGCCCGGCCGGCTCGAAGAGCAACTCGACCGGCCGGATCCGCCGGGCCGGGCCCGGCACCGGGGGGACGACCGCCGGGATCGACGAACCACCCTGGTCGGACGCCTGCGGATGCGAGTCGGGCATGACGGGGCACCTCCGGGAGTGCGAGGGGGAAAGACGGCCGCCGTCCATTGTCGCGCGCGAACCGTCAGAACCGGAACGGTGCGCCCACGAGCGCTATTCCCCGCCGGGGGCGCGCAACCCGCGCTGCGCGCCCCGCGCGGGGTGCCATCAGGGGCCCGGGGAACGGCGGGCGGGGGCTGCTCACGGTTCACTGCCGGGGCGTGCGGTGGCTTCGGGTTCTGTTACTACGGCCCGAAGCAGCACGGACCTTCGGTGGGCTCCGGCCGTCAGCAGCACGGACTCGCCGTTCCCCGAGCCCCTGACGGGGCTCGCCAGCAGCACAGGCCGAGCCGTTCCCCGGGCCCCTGATGGCCCCCGAACCAGCCGCCTAGAGGCGCACGCGGTGCTCGGCGAGGTGGGAGAGGACCGCGTGGTTGGCCTCCCAGCCGTCGGGGAACTTGACGGCGACGCCGAGCTGGACGGGGTCGGTGGCCGGGTGGTCGTCGAGGAGTTCGGGGATGCCCGCGCGGGCGACCACGATGCAGGCGTGGCGGTGGCGGGAGGCCAGCACGCACAGGCGGCCGGTCTCCAGGTGGAAGGCCGTCGCGTCGGGGCGCCCGGAGAGCGGGTGCAGGACGACCGTGACGTCGTACTCGCGGCCCTGCAGCCGGTTCGCGGTGTCCACCGTCACCGCCTCCCCGGCCGCCGGGTCGACCGGGACGCTCAGCCGGGCCAGCTCGGCCCGCACCGCGGCGGCCTGGTCGCGGTGCGCCGTCCCGACGGCGACCCGGTTCGGGGTGAGCGGGGCGGAGCCCTGCTCGGAGTGCGCGGTCAGCTCGCGGTCCAGCAAGCGGCGGACGGTGGCGGCCACCGCGGCGACCGCCTGGCCGTCGGTGCGGACGGTGTGCCGGGCCGGGAGCTCCAGCAGCGCCCAGCCGCTGGCCGCGGCCTCGTCGATCGCCGCGTCCACCGCCGACCCGTCGCCGCGCCGCCCCGGCCGCAGGGTGCGGTCGTCCGGGCCGGTGCCCGCGCGGAACGGGGTGTACGGGTAGAAGGCGTCGGAGACCAGCGGCGCGGCCGAGGCGGGCAGCCGCCAGGAGACCGGGAGCCGGTGCGGGCGGATCGCCGGGTTGTGGGCGAGCAGGGTGACCACCGCGGAGGAGGACGGGTCGTAGGACAGGCCCGCCCACTGGTCGGTGCCGACCACGGTGAACGGGTCGAGCTGGCCCGGGTCGCCGACGAACAGCGCCCGTTCGAAGAGCCGGGCGACGGCCAGCAGCGCGTCCGAGCGCATCTGGTACGCCTCGTCGACGATGGCGTGCCGCCAGGGCTGCTCGGCCTTCACCCACTGCCACTTCGCCGCGGTGGAGACCACCACGTCCTGCTCCAGCAGGTCGGCGACCTTGTCCTTGGCGGTGACGTTGGCGTGCCGCAGGGCCTCCGGCGCGGGCCGGGAGTCGCTCGCGTGCAGCCGCCCGATGCTCATCCCCGGGGCCTTGGACGCCAACCGGTCGACCAGGTCGTCGACCTGGCTGTTGGTCTGGGCGACGATCATCAGCCGCTCGCCCGCGTCCACCAGTTCGCGGGCCGCCCGCACCACCAGCGTCGACTTGCCCGCGCCCGGCGGGGAGTCCACCACGACGCCGCGCGGAGCGCCCGGCACCGGGCGCACCACCGCGTCGAGGATGCCCGCGACCGCCCGGTCGGCGGCCTCGCCCGGGGCGAGGGCGGGGTCGGGGCCGGGGAAGGCGCCTTCGGGGTCGGTCACCGCTGCTCCAGAGAGATCCATGCCGTCGGTCATTCCCACTCGTCCGCACCGACCGGCGCGTCCTCGACGGCCACCGGCGGGCCGCCGTGCGTCCACGGGGTGTCGGCGGGCTCCGGCAGCGGCGCGGACTGCCGGGGCGCCAGCTCGAACAGGGTGAACACCACGGCCGTGCCGGGCTCCGGGACGCTGCCCGGCTCCGGGTCCTTGCGGCGGCCCATGCCGGACAGCAGCCGCACCACCACCTCGCCCGGCGCCGCCGAGACGATCTCGGCCCGCTGGGCGGGCTCCGCGTGCGCCCGGTGCACCTCGCGGCCCGGATCGGCGTGCGGACGGTCGTCGGTGCGCACCACCAGCAGCGGGCGCGGCTTGGGGGAGCGGCCCGCGGACCACTCCGGGACGACCTCCACCACCTCGCCCGCGAACGCCTCGCCCGCGAGCCGGCGCTCCGCCATCGCCAGCGGGTCGTCCAGCGCCTCCTGGATCTCCAGCTTCGCCTGCTCGCGCTCCCGCTGGGCCAGCTTGCGGGCCGCCGTCACCGCGTCGTCCCGGCGCGGCTGCGGGGGCTCGCCCGCCGCGACCCGGTCCCGGTGCATGGTGAACGACCAGCGGTCGCCCTCCCAGCGGTCCGGCAGGTGCCCGGCCGGGGGCAGGGCGCGCAGCAGGTCGAGGCCGTGCCAGACGTCGTGCCAGGTCGGCAGCGTCGTCGCCAGCAGCACCCGGGCCAGCTCGGCGCGCGCCTGCTCGACCAGGCCCGCCGCCCGGCGGACCTCCGCCGCGTCCCGGGCCGCCTCGGCCCGCTCGCGCACCGCCACCGCCGCGTCGTGCCGCAGGATCGCCGGGGCCAGCACCCGCTCGTCGAACTTCGGGTCGGTGGCCGGACCGGCCGGCGGGTGCAGCGGCAGGCCGTCGCCGTCCCGCGCCGACTCCACCCACTCGGCGGCCGCCGCGCCGGTGGCCGGCGGCTCGAACCCGGCGGGCGGCAGGTGCCAGGCCAGCCGGGCCGCCAGGTGCTGGTCCTCCAGGTTGCTCTGCCCGGTCGCCCAGTGCCGCGACAGCAGGCCGGTCATCGCCAGCAGCATCGAGGAGCCGGGCACCTGCGCCCGGTCCGTCAGGTGCGTCAACCACCGCCCCAGCAGCGGGACCTCGGTCGGCGACGGGTACTCGCCCGGGTCGGGGTCCTCCACCGTGCGGCGGAACCGGGTGGAGCGGCCCAGCAGCGCCAGGTGCGAGACGCCGCCCGCGTTCGGCACGATCAGCTGCGGCGCGTCCGCGCACAACTCCCGCACCACCGGCACCTTCTCGCCGCTCACCGGGTCCTTCTCGGAGCCCTCCAGCAGCTCCACCTCGTCCCCGAACGACTCCAGGTACGGCACCACCTCGCGGGCCACCGCCGCCAGGAACTCCGAACGCTGGGTGCGGTTCAGCGGCTGCGGCACGAAGTACAGCCGGGGCGCCTCCCGGTCGGTGCCCAGCAGCACCGCCAGCGGCGCCCCCGACTCGCCCGCGGCCGCCAACGGCACCAGCACCATCGGACGCTCCGACAGGTGCCGGTGCCGCACCGTGGCCAGCGGCTGCGCCCGCTGCGCCCGCACCGCCTCCAGCCGGGCCAGCGTCGACAGCAGACTCACCGCACGCCCCCGGCGGCCAGCGCCCCGGCCCGCAGCCGGGCCGCGTACGCCAGCCGTTCGGCGGCCTCGTCCAGCCCCGACCCGCCCTCCGGGCCGCCCCCGGCACCCTGCTCGGCGGCCGCCAGCGCCTCCTCGACGGTGCGCAGCGAACCCAGCTCGCCGCGCACCCCGCGGCCCAACTGCTCCACCGCGCCCGCGCAGCGCGCCTGGGAGCGGCAGTGGAAGCCCAGCTCGCAGGTGGAGATGCACTCCGGGGCGTACGAGGCGGGCACCGCGGCGACCGCCGCCGCCAGCTCCCCGGCCGGGCGCGTCGGCGCGCCCGAGGCGTCCCGGGCCAGGTCGAAGGTGACGCCCTCGGGCAGCGCCGCGAGCAGCTGGTCGATCCGCGTCATCCGGGACAACTGCCGCCGGGTGACCGCCAGTTCGCGCCGCACGTCGACCGGGACGGCCACCGGCTGGGAGGAGAAGTCCTTCGGGCAGACCAGCAGCACCGTCAACTCCGGCGCACCGGGCAGCTCCTGGACGGCGTACGGACCCGCCGACAGCGGGCGCCCCGCCAGCCGGGCCGCCGCCTCCTGCAGCGCCAGCACGTACACCGCGGCCTGCCGGGCGGCCGCCCCGACGTTCGCCGGATCGGCCGAACCGTCCAGCACCGGGAAGGACTTGATCTCCACCACGGTGCACCGGCCGGCGTGCACCACCACCGCGTCCGGCTCCAGGTAGGCCGGGCTGCCCGCCACGTCCAGCCGCAGCATCGGGTGGTCCAGCAGCGTCCAGCCCGCCGGGTCGGCGGCGGCCTCGGCCAGCGCCGCCGCCGTCCGCTCCGCGCGCACCGCGGGGGAGGCGGAGGGCAGCAGGTCCGGCACGGCGAGCGAGGCGACCTCGTCCTCCGGCAGGCCCAGGCGGCGGCGCAGCGGGGCCAGCAGCACCGCGTACCCGTCCTGCTTCAGCCGGGACTCGAACTGCAGGCCGCGGCGGATCGCGAACGGCGACTGGCCGAACGGCGCGGGACGCCCCAACTGCTGGGCCAGCGCGGTCTTGTCGACGCCCGCGGCGTCCAGCAGGGCGCGGCGGCGGCAGCCCGGATTGGCGGCGAGGGCGGCGAGGGCACGGGCGTCGAGGCTGCGCTGCGGTGCCGGGCCGCGCAACTCGGAGAGCCGCCGCAGCGGCGGGGTGGCCTGCCCCAGGTGCGAGACGTTCATGGTGCGGCCCAGTCTCGCATCCGACGGCGACAAAGCGGAGCCCGGTCGTCGAAGCGGGGCGCCGGGTGGGGGATCATGGGGAGGACGGCCCCGCCGAGGGGACCGCCACGCACCCCTTCGAACGAGGTAGCCCCCCATGCCCGCCCGCATCGTGCTGGTCCGCCACGGCGAGACCTCCTGGTCGGCCACCGGTCGGCACACCGGCCGCACCGACGTCCCGCTCACCGAGGAGGGCCGCGCGATGGCCCGCGCCCTCGGCGAACGCCTCGCCCGCGCCCCGTGGAACGGCCTGCCCGGCGCCACCGTCTGGACCAGCCCGCTCTCCCGCGCCCGGGAGACCGCCGAACTCGCCGGCTTCGGCGACCGCGCCGTCGAGAGCCCCGAACTCCTCGAGTGGGACTACGGGCAGTACGAGGGCCGCACCGGCGCCGACATCCGCGCCACCGACCGGCCCGGCTGGCTGATCTGGCGCGACGGCGTCCCCGGCGGCGAGACGCTCGCCCAGGTCTCCGACCGGGTCGACGCCTTCCTCGCCGGGATCAACGAGGAGCACGGCACCCCCGACCCCGACACCACCACCATGCACTGCGCCGACCGGGACGTCGTCCTGTTCGCCCACGGCCACCTGCTGCGGATCCTCACCGCCCGCTGGCTCGGCCTGCCCCCCGAGTACGCCCAGCGGCTCAAGCTCGGCACCGCCGCGCTCTGCGTGCTGTCCTGGGAGTACGGGCTGCCCGCGATCGAGATCTGGAACGACCACAGCCACCTGGAGCGGCTGGGGCACTGACCCCGCCCCGGTGACGAGGCCTCAGGCCGCCACCGCGTCGTAGCCGTCCAGGAACTCCCGGACCTCCGGCACGGCGGCGTGGCCGCGCAGCCGGTCCGCGGTGTGCGCCAGCATGCCGCGGATCCGCGCGGAGCGGACCTGGCCCAGCAGCGACACCGCCGCCGTGCCGTGCGTGCCCGCGCCCGCCAGGTCGCCCCGGCCCAGCCGGTCGTGCGCCAACTCGGCGGTGTACAGCACCCGGTTGCGCACGAAGTGCGGCTCCTGGAGCCCTATGGCCCGCTCGGCCCGGGCGCTGGCCCGGTCCCAGTCGCCCAGCGCCGACCAGCACTGCGCCTCCTGCCCGGCCAGCTCCGCCTCGCCGTAGAAGGACATCCACTCCGGGTCGGCGTCCGGCCGCTCGCCGCGCTCGAACAGCGCGTACGCCCGGGACAGCGCCCGTTCGCAGGCCGAGCGGTCGCCGAGCAGCGCCCAGCCGCTGGCCTCGCGCAGCACCAGCAGCGACAGCAGCCGGTCCGAGCCCAGCCCCTGCGCGGCGGCCTGCCCGGCCTGGGCGGCCCGCAGCGCCTCCCGGGGGCGGCCGGCGTCCCGGGCCAGGAAGGCGCTGTTGCTGAACACGTGCGCCTCCAGGTGCGGGTCGCGGGCCATCCGGGCGGTGGCCAGCGCCTCCGAGTAGAACGACCTGGCGTCGGTCAGCCGGTTCGAGTCGTGCGCCAACCAGCCCACCGAGATGGCCAGTTCACCGGCCCCCGACTGCAGGCGGCGCTCGGTCGCGGCGTTGTAGTCGCCGTCGTTGAGTAGCACGTAGGCGCTGCGCAGCGACTGCCCGGCCAGCTCGAACAGGGCGTCCGCGCCGTGCGCGTCGTCCAGCAGCCGGATGTCGCGGACCGCCTGCTCGACCCCCCGCACCTCGGCGGCGCCGACCCGGCGGCGCTCCGGCAGGGGCGCGGCCGCAGTCGGCGGGGTCGCGGTCGGCGGGGCCTGGTCCAGGCCCAGCACGGCCGCCACGGCGGTGGGACCGCCGTTCAGGAACGTGCGGCGAAGCACCTCGTCGTTCTCCTCGTCAGACCGGTGCGGTGCGTCCGGCGGATGTGCCGGGACGGACGGATCGGTGGCCGTCGCGCGGCGGCGGACCGCCGTCCGGGGCGCGAACCCGAGATCCGCCAGCGAGCGGTCCGGCCACATGTGCCGGAACACCCGCTCGTACGCGTAGTTGGGGCAGCGGATCTCGCCGGACTCGACCCGGCCGACGTAGCGCGCGTCGCAGGACACGTGCTCGCCGATCTCCCGGGCGGCCCGGCGGACCAGGGTGGCGAACTCCCCCGGCGAGAGGCCCCCGCGCAGCTCGCGCATCGCCTGGTTGGGGACGGGAGCCGGCCGGGACTCGCCGGTTCGGGTGGCTGCCATGCTGCACTCCGAGGTCGTTCCGGGGTGGTCGCGCCGCCTCCCGGGGGAGGCCGCCGCGTCGCCACGACAGTACCGGCAGTCACCGTGCGAACACGGCGGGTCGTCGGGAGCTGGTGGGTCAATTGCGGACGAACCGGACGGAGTTGCCGTCTTGTGCCATGAAATGCCATGGCTTGCTGTATCGGAGGCCGTGGCCTGGACGACCGGTTCCGCGTTGTCCTGATACATGGACACCGGCGGTGCGGGCCCCCTCCCGCACCGGCCCCCGTCGCCCGACCGGGTGACGGGGCACCGACCGGTTTCCGCGCGTCCCGAGGTGACAGGAGGTCCCCCATGGCCACCGGAGTTCCCCAGTACCGGCGACCGGCCGCCCCCACCGCGCCGCCCCCCGCGCCCACGGGCACCTCGGCCAGCCGCGTGGTCCAGTACGACACCGTCACCGTGCAGGTCCGGCACGGGCTGGAGGCGGTCGACATCCTCCGGCTGCGGCGGGCCTGCGGAGCCGTCCAGCAGACCGCGGGCGGCACCGCCGTCGCCTTCCTCGTCCCGGCCGGCACCGCCCTGCGCTGGCACCTGGCCGGCTCCGCCTGTACGCCGGGGGCCGAGCTGCTCCCGCCCACCGACCCGCGCTGGATCATCCCGCCCTCCGGTCCCCAGCCGTACCCCCGTCCCACCGACGCCTGGGTGCTGCGCTCCGCGCTCTGCGAAGCCGCCACCACGCTCACCGCGGGCGGCCTCGGCCCGCTCTGAACGCGCCCCGCGCGTCGACTGACGATTCGTCAGAGAACTTGCCCGACCGGCGAGTTGGCATGCAAGCGTCGTCTCACCGGGTGGACCGTCCGACCCCGCAGCGGGCTGCCCCCGTCACCCACCGTGCCCATCCCGGGCCGACTCCCGCCGCCCGCCGCGCCCGGCTCCCGCCGTCCGTCCCGGCCGCGCCCGGCGATAATGGACGCCATGGGCCGCCCACGCACCACCCCCACCGTCCCCGGCCGCGCGCACGCCGAAGGCCCGCTCACCGCCGCCGTCGCCTCCGGCACCGCCGAGCTCCGCCCCGACCGCGACCGGCCGCACGCCTGGGAACTCCGGCTCGACGGCGCCCCGCAGTCCCTGGTCGACCTCGCCGACCCCACCCACCTCGGCTTCGCCTACCAGCGCCGGATCGGCCACCTGATCGACCTCTCCGCCCCCGCCCGGCAGCCCCTCACCGCCCTGCACCTCGGCGGCGGCGCGCTCACCCTGGCCCGCTACACCGCCGCCACCCGGCCCCGCTCCCGCCAACAGGTCGCCGAGATCGACACCGAACTCACCGCCCTGGTCCGCACCGAACTGCCGCTCGACCGCGGCTGGCAGATCAAGGTCCGCGGCGGCGACGCCCGCGCCGTCCTCGAACGCACCCCCGACGACTCCACCGACCTGGTCGTCGCCGACGTCTTCGCCGGAGCCCGCGTCCCCGCGCACTGCGCCACCGCCGAGTTCGCCCGGCACGCCGCCCGCGCCCTCACCGGCAGCGGCCACTACGCCGCCAACCTCACCGACGGCGGCCCGCTCGCCTTCGCCCGCGCCCAGGCCGCCACCCTGCTGGCCGTCTTCCCCGAGGTCTGCCTGATCGCCGACCCCGCCGTGCTGCGCGGCAAGCGCTTCGGCAACCTCGTCCTGTTCGCCGCCCACACCCCCCTCCCGCTCACCGACCTCACCCGCCGCCTGGCCACCGACCCCGCCCAGGCCCGCCTGCTGCACGGCCGCGACCTCACCGACTTCACCGCGGGCGCCGCCCCCACCACCGACACCACCGCCGTCCCCTCCCCGGCCCCGCCCCCGAAGACCTTCGGCTGAGACCGGAGCCCGCGCCGGGCGTCAGCGCCGCAGCGCGGCCGGATCGAGGTCGAACGGGAACGGGTCGGTGAGGGCGGTGGACCCACCGGGCGGGACGGTGCGGTCGAGGTAGCCGCTGCCGTCGGGGGACAGGCGGCCGAGGTGCAGGCGCGGCGCCGGATCGAGGTCGAGGCGCCAGTAGTGCGGGATGCCCGCGGCGGCGTACAGGCCGGGCTTGGTCCGGCGGTCGATGACCTCGGTGGACGGCGAGGCGATCTCGATGGCGACCACGACGTCGTCGGCGTGCAGGGTCGCCCCGGCCCCGGCGGCTGCGGCGGCGATACCGGCGTGGTGGGGAGACGGGTCAGTGGCCGCCGCCGGGGAGGCCGCGGTGCTTGTACATGGCGGCGGCGGTGAGGAGCAGGCCCGCGGCGATCGGGAGGAGGACGGCGAAGGCGTCCTCGCCCGGGGAGCGGGCCGGGGCGCCGGTGAGGGTGAGGCGGTCGGGGGCGGGGTGCGGGACGGCGGCGTGCGGGCGCGGGGTGCCGAACGGGATGGGCGGGATGGAGGACTCGGCGCGGACGGGGGTCGGGGCGGGGGAGGGCAGGACGGTGTCGGCCGGGGGCGCGTCGACGGGGGAGGCGTCGGCGTGGGTGCGCTGGGCCGGGACGGTGGCGGCGGGCGCGGGGGCCGGTGCGCCGGGTTCGCGGCCGTCCCCGGGGTCGGAGCGGGAGGCGCGCGGGGGCTCGCCGGGGCGGGGCTGCGCGGGGACGGCGGAGAGCAGGCCCGCGGCGAGCGAGAACGCGTCGGGGCGGTCGGCGTGGTGGCCGGGGAGCGGGAGTTCGCCGGTGCCCAGGTGCTGGCCGAGGGTCGCGCCGAGGTCCTGCACCGGTCGGGTGCCGGTGCCGGCCGCGCCGCCGAGGCTGCCGACGGTACCGGCGGGGTCGGTGGGGTCGAGGCCGTCGACGGCGGTGGCGGTGGCACCGCCGACCGTGTCGTCGAGCAGCCCGACCTCGCCACCGCCGGAGCGGCCCTCACCGCCGGAGCGGCCCTCACCGCCGGGCCGGACGACGCTGCCGAGGGCCCGGCCGGGCTGTTGCGGTGGGTGCCCGGTGTCGGCGGCGCGGGCGTCGGCGGCGCCGAGTCCGAGCCCCAACACCTGGGCGGCGAGCATTCCGCCCGCCGCCAGTGTCCCGGGCCGCCCCCACCGGTACCGGGGGGTGTCCGAACGTCGCGGTCGCTTCGCGTGGTTGGTTCGCACACCAGGGGAGAACGAGCGGGACTCCCCGCGGTCACGCTCGTCGCTCACACTCCGTCACACTGTGCGGGGGTGCGGGAGTTCAGGCGAGCCCCCCGCGCCGGATCACCTCCGCGTACCAGCGGGCGCTGGTCTTGGGGGTGCGCCGCTGGGTCTCGTAGTCGACGTGGACGATGCCGAAGCGCTTGCTGTAGCCGTACGCCCACTCGAAGTTGTCCAGGAAGGACCACAGGTAGTAGCCCCGGACGTCGGCGCCCGCCTCGATCGCGTCGGCCACGGCCTGCAGGTGCAGTTCGACGTAGCGGACCCGCTCGGGGTCGTCGACCTCGCCGTCCGGGCCGACCACGTCCTCGAAGGCGGCGCCGTTCTCGGTGACCAGCAGCGGCAGGCCGAAGTCGTTGTGCATGCCGACCAGCGAGTCGGACAGGCCGGTGGCGTCGATCGGCCAGCCCATCGCGGTGACGTCGTCGTTGGCGAGGTGGAAGACCACGTCCTCGGAGCCCGGCCAGCAGCTGAACTCGCTGTCGCCGTGGCCGTCGTTGCGGGCGGCCTCGGCGGTCTCGGCGTCGTCGCGGGGCGCCGAGACGACGGTCGGGTTGTAGTAGTTGAGGCCGAGCAGGTCGATCGGACGGCCGATCTCCGCCTCGTCGCCGGGGCGCACCAGCTCGTCCCAGTCGACGAGGTGGGCGGTGTCCGCCTTCAGGTCCTCGTCGTAGCCGCCCTTGAACATCGGGCCGGTCCAGATCCGGTTGCCGACCGCCTCGATCCGGCGGGCCGCCTCGCGGTCCTCGGCGGTGTCGGTGAGCGGGCGGACCAGGTGCAGGTTGAGCGAGACGGCGATCTTCGCGGAGGCGGGCAGCACCTCGCGCAGCGCGCCGACGGCCAGGCCGTGGCCGAGGTTGAGGTGGTGGGCGGCCTTGAGCGCGTCGGCCGGGTCGGTGCGGCCGGGGGCGTGCACGCCGGAGCCGTAGCCGAGGAAGGCGCTGCACCACGGCTCGTTGAGCGTGGTCCACACCGGGATGCGGTCGCCGAGCGCCGAGGCGGCCAGCGAGGCGTACTCGGCGAAGCGGTACGCGGTCTCCCGGACCGGCCAGCCGCCGGCCTCCTCCAGGTCCTGCGGGAGGTCCCAGTGGTAGAGGGTGGCGACCGGCGAGATGCCGTGCTCCAGCAGGGTGTCGACCAGGGCGCGGTAGAAGTCGAGCCCGCGCTCGACGGCCGGGCCGCGGCCGGTCGGCTGGATCCGCGGCCAGGACAGCGAGAAGCGGTACGAGGTGAGGCCGAGGTCGGCCATCAGCCGGACGTCCTCGCGGAAGCGGTGGTAGTGGTCCACCGCCACGTCGCCGGTGTCGCCGTTCAGGACCTTGCCCGGGGTCCGGGCGAAGGTGTCCCAGATGGACGGGGTGCGCCCGTCCTCGGCGGCCGCGCCCTCGATCTGGTAGGCGGCGGTGGCCGCGCCCCAGGAGAAGCCGGGCGGGAAGGCCACCCGGGGGGCCGCCACCGAGGTGTGGGCGGCTGTGGTCGGATCGGTCATGGTCATACGGGAGCGCTCCCATGGCTCGGGGTGGACGGGGCGGTGTGCTGGGGCCGGTCGGCGGACCGGGGCCCGGCGGATCAGCTCTTGACGGCGCCGGAGGTGATGCCGCCAACGATGTGCTTCCCCAGAACGGCGAAGATCAACAGCAGCGGCAGGGTGCCGACGAGGGCGCCGGTCATGATCACGGCCTGGTTGATGTCGTGGCCGGAGCCGCCGCCGATGGCGGAGAGCGCGACCTGGACGGTCGGGTTCTGCTGGGTGAGCACCACGAAGGGCCAGAAGAAGTCGTTCCAGGACTGGACGAACACCAGCATGCCGAGCACCGCCATGGCGGGCCGGGCGATCGGGAACACCACGTGCCAGATGATCCGCAGGCTGTGCGCGCCGTCCACCCGGGCCGCCTCGATCAGCTCGAACGGCAGCGCCTCGGACAGGAACTGGCGCATGAAGAACACGCCGAACGCGGCCACCAGCGAGGGCAGGATCACCGACTGCAGTTGGTTGCCCCACTCCAGCTTGGTGACGATCCGGTACAGCGGGATGACGCTGAGCTGCGGCGGGATGGTCATGGTGGCGACCACCAGGGTCAGCAGCGCGTTGCGGCCGCGGAAGCGCAGCTTGGCGAAGGCGAAGCCGGCCAGCGTGGAGAACAGCACGGTGGAGAGCGACACGCAGCCCGCCACGATGGTGGAGTTCAGCAGCGCCTTGCCCATGTCCGCCTGGTCCCAGGCGGTGGTGACGTTGGTCCACAGCTCGCCGCCGGGCACCATCGGCGGCGGCGACTGGGCCACCCGCTCACCGGTGTTGGAGGCGGCGACGAAGGTCCAGTACAGCGGGAAGAGCGAGACCACGGCGGCGAGCGCCAGCAGCACGTAGGCGACCGGGCCGGCCTTGTCGTGGTCGCCCGCCTTGCGGCGGAACAGCCCGCTCGGACGGGCCTGTTCGGCGTGCTTCGCCCTCTGGGCGGAAGGGGTGGACAGGGTGGCGGCCATGTCAGCCTCCCAGCTCGTGGCGCTTGCGGTAACGGGTAATCAGGTACTGCACCAGGCCGATCAGCAGCAGGAGCAGCAGCATCGTCCAGGCCACCGCGGAGGCGCGGCCCAGCTGGCGCGACGGCCAGCCCAGCTCGTACAGGTAGAGGCTGAGCGTCTGGAACTGGTGCGCGGAGCCGCCGGACACGCCGACGCCGCCTCCGAACAGCATCGGCTCGCCGAACAGCTGGGTGGCGCCGATGGTGGAGACGATGATGGTGAACAGGATGGTCGGCCGGATCGAGGGGATGGTGATCCGGGTGAACTGCTGCCAGCGGTTGGCCCCGTCCAGGCTGGCCGCCTCGTACAGGTCCTTCGGCACCGCCTGCATCGCGGCCAGGTAGATCAGCGCGTTGTAGCCGGTCCAGCGCCAGGTCACGATGGTGGAGATGGCGATCTGCGAGGGCCAGGTCTCGGAGTACCAGTTCGGGTGGATGCCGACCGCGTCCAGCATCCAGTTGATGAACCCGTAGTCCGGGTTGAACAGCTGGACGAACACCAGGGTCGCGGCGGCGATCGAGGTGGCGTACGGGGCGAGGATCGCGACCCGGAAGAAGCCGCGGCCGCGCATCCGGTAGTTGAGCAGGTGGGCCAGCCCGAGCGCCATCAGCAGCTGCGGGACGGTCGAGATCACACCGATGGTGAAGGTGTTGCGCAGCGCGGTCCAGAACTGGTCGTTGGACCACAGGCGGGTGTAGTTGCCGAACCCCCGCCACTCCATCACGTCCGGCTTGAGCAGGTCGACGTAGTGCAGCGACAGCCAGCCCGTCCAGATCAGCGGGAAGAGGCCGAAGGCGGCGAAGCAGATGAAGAACGGGGCGATGAACGCGTACGGGGACGCCTTCAGGTCGAACCGGTACAGGCGGGAGCGCCAGGCGGGGCGCGCGGGCGGGGCCTCGGCGCGGACGTGGGTGGCCACTTGGGGTTTCCTTCCCGGGGGTGGCGAGGGGCGGCGGAACGGCGCCCGGCCGGGTGGGCGGACCCGGCCGGGCAGTAGGGATCGGCTACCGGCGCGTTGCCGGCCCGGATCAGTTGCTGGTCTTGTCGTCGATCAGCTTGGAGACGTTGGTCCAGGCCTTGGCCGGGTCGGTGCCGTGCTCCTCGATGTCGAGGATGCCGTTGTCGGTGATGATCGTCTTCACGTTGCCGTCCTGCTCACCGATCGGCGCCGGCTTGATGGACTGCGCGGCGGCGGCGAAGATCTGGCCGGTCGGCGCGTTGTTGAAGTACTCCTGCTTGGCACCCTGGACGGCGGGCTGCTGCAGGCCGCCGATGGTGGAGGGCAGGTTGCCGACCTTGGTGAAGACCTTGGCCTGCTGCTCCGGCGCGGTCAGCCAGGCGACGAGGGCCGCGGCCTCCTTGGTGTGCTTGCCGGCCTTCGGGACGGTCAGGAAGGCACCGCCCCAGTTGGAGGCGACCGGCGGGGCGGCGACGTCCCACTTGCCCTTGCCCGAGTCGCCGGAGTACTTGCTGATGATGCCGGTCATCCAGGACGGGCAGACCACGGTGGCGAACTTGGCGTTGGCGAACGCGGCGTTCCACGGGTCCTGGAACTGGCGCAGACCGGCGCTGATCTTCGCCTGCGAGGCGGCGACCGCGAGGTCCCAGGCGGTCTTCACGCCGGGGCTGGTCTTGTAGACGAGCTTGCCGGAGTCGTCCGAGTACTGCTGGGGCTGGGCCGACAGCACGGCGTTGAACAGGCCCGAGGCGGAGTCGGTGAAGAAGGTGCCGGCGGGGGCCTTCTGCTGGTACTGCTTGCCCGCGTCGACGAACTTCGACCAGTCGCCCGCCCACAGCTTGCCGACCGCCTCGCGGTCGGTGGGCAGGCCCGCCTGCTGGAACAGGTCGGTGCGGTAGCAGATCGCCATCGGGCCGATGTCGGTGCCGAGGCCGATCAGCGAGCCGGACTTGGTGGTCGCCTGCTTCGACTTCCAGGCCAGCCAGTTGCTCGGGTTGACGCCCTCGGTCTTGCCGAGGTCGACGAACTTGTCGCCCAGGGTGTTGGTGGCCTGCGCGATGTAGCCGACCTCGACCGCCTGGATGTCGGCCAGGCCGCTGCCGGAGCTCAGGTGGGTGGTCAGCGCGTCCCAGTACTTCTGGCCGTCCTGGACGGTGTCGTACTTGATGGTGATGTTCGGGTGCGCGGCCATGTACTCGTCGTACAGGCCGGCCTCCACGTAACCGAAGGTGCCGAAGTCGCCGACGTTCAGGGTGATCTTCGCGTTCGGGTCGCTCTTCCCGCCGCTGCTGTCCGAGCTCGACGAGGAGCAGGCCGTGAGCATCAGGGTGGAGGCGGCGAGGATCGCGGTGGCGGCGACAGCGGCTCTGCGGGGGCGGGAGGTGGTGCGCATGGGGGCGAACTCCTTTGTCCGGGTGGTTGTCCGGGTCGGGCCCAAGTGGCTCCGGCGGTCTTCCGGGGCCTGCGGGTGGGCTTTCGTGGGTCGTGCCGGGCTTGAAACGAGAGCTTCGTTGGGTGTTCTTGGTGCGCCGAACTTGGCTACAGTGTGGGAGCGCTCCCACAGCTAGGCATGCCGGAAGGTTGCTGTGTCGCGGGGGTGAGTGTCAAGACGTGGTGACATAAACGTTGCCGGAGCGTTTCCGCCTTCGTTACCACCGCCGTTGACGCCCTCGTGCTGCCCCCGAGCCGGTCCCGGGCCGCCCCGGATGGTCGGAAACACCGTGGGACCGGCCACAATGAACAGTCCGTACGGGCCCGGGGCGGGCCCCGCGGATCCGTCCCATCCGTCCCATGAGACCGAGAGGTGTAGCGATGAGCCCGACCGCACAGCGCCCCGACGCGCTCCACCCGGGCGCCGGCGGCAGAGCCACCGCGCGCCCCACCCTGGAGGAGGTGGCCGCGCTGGCAGGCGTCGGCCGCGGCACCGTCTCCCGGGTCATCAACGGCTCCCCGCGGGTCAGCGCCAAGGCCCGCGAAGCCGTCCAGACCGCCATCGCCGAACTCGGCTACGTGCCCAACCGGGCCGCCCGCACCCTGGTCACCTCGCGCACCGACTCGATCGCGCTGGTCGTCCCCGAGGCCGAGACCAGGCTGTTCTCCGAGCCGTACTTCTCCGACATCATCAGCGGCGTCTCGGCCGAACTCGCCGAGACCGACATGCAGCTGCTGCTGATCCTGGTCCGCAACCAGCGCGAGCGCGACCGGCTTTCTGCCTACCTGACCGCCCAGCGCGTCGACGGCGTCCTGGTCGTCTCGGTCCACCGCGACGACCCGCTGCCCGGACTGCTGGAGAGCCTGGAGATCCCCTCCGTGCTGGCCGGTCGGCGCAGCGACCTCGAACCGCTCAGCTACGTCCACGCGGACAACGCGGGCGGCGCCAGGATGGCCGTGCGCCACCTGCTCCGGCGCGGCTGCACCCGGGTCGCCACCCTCACCGGCCCGCTCGACATGGAGGTCGCCCAGGCCCGCCTCGGCGGCTACCGTCGGGCCCTGGAGGAGGCCGGCCACGCCTACGACGAGGAGCTGGTCGGACTGGCCGACTTCACCGAGGAGGGCGGCCGGGTCGCGATGCGCGAACTCCTGGCCCGCAAACCCGAGTTGGACGGGGTCTTCTGCGCCTCCGACGTGATGGCGGCAGGCGCGATGCAGGTGCTGCGGGCCGCCGGGCGCCGGATCCCCGACGACGTCGCGGTGATCGGCTTCGACGACTCGATCGTCGCCCGGCACACCGACCCGCCGATGACCAGCGTCCGGCAGCCGATCGAGGAGATGGGCCGCACCATGGCCCGGCTGCTGCTCGACGAGATCCACGAACGCGGCCGGGCCCGGCGGCAGGTGGTGCTGGCGACCGAGCTGATCGTCCGCGACTCCGCCTGACGGCGCGGGCGCTGCGGGGCGCTACGGGGCGCTACGGGCCGTGCCGGGGCGCGCTGAGACGTGCCGGGCCGGGCCGGGCCGTGCACTGCGGGGGCTGTGCGGCGGGGCGTGGTGGTGCGTGGTGGCGGTGCCGGGAGGGTGCGGGACCGGGTGTCCGGCCCCGCGGGCCGTCCGCTGTCCGCCGTCCGATCAGGAGTTGGGGCGCAGCGTCCAGACGATCTCCAGCACGCCGGTGACGGCGCCGTCCTCGCGGGTGATCTCCACGGTGATCGGGAACTCGGGGCGCTTGCCCTCGTCCAGCTCCGCGATCACCTCGGCGACCGGGCGGCCGAGCGTCGCGGTGGCGGTCACCACGCCGCGGGCGAGCTTCTTGAACGAGATCTCGCCGACCGTCGGCAGCGGCACCGCGCGGCCCAGTTGGTCGCCGAACGCCGCCAGCACGATCGCCCCGCTGGCGGACTCGGCCAGCGTGAACATCGCCCCGGCGTGCGGGCCGCCCACGTGGTTGCGGTACTCCGGGAGGTCGGGCAGCCGCAGCACGGCCCGCTCCGGGGTGGTCTCCAGGTACTCCAGCTGCAGGGTCTTCACCATCGGGACGGTGGAGGTGAGCAGTTCGCCGATCGCAGTAGTGGTCATGCGGCGATGTTACTAGCGGGTAGCTTGGTCGTCCATGGCTCGGAGCCGCTGCGTCGGTCGTCCTCCGGTGCGGTGGTGCGGGAGTTCGTCGCGCGGTGCGCGGAGGAGCGGCGCGGGAAGGTGCGGGAGCGACCGACCGGACGCGTGCGCGCCCCCAATTCGCCGTCGGCGCAAGCGGTTCCGGATGCTCCGGGGAACGCGCCCCGGGGAACGCCGAAGGCCCCGGTCGATTCCTCGACCGGGGCCTTCGCGCCTGGGGTGAGTGACGGGACTCGAACCCGCGACCACCTGGACCACAACCAGGTGCTCTACCAACTGAGCTACACCCACCATCTGTCAGGTGCTTTCCCGCTTGCGCGTTCCCGCTCCGACAGGAAGAACTCTACAGGATGCCGAGGGGTGCTCGCGCCAGGGTTTCCCCGACCACCCGGGTCGGACCGCTGGTCAGGTGGTGGGCACCTGGTGGCGGGCGGCGATCTCCCGCGCGGTGTCGGTGTCCGGGCCCGGCGGCGGGACGAACACGGCCTCGCGGTAGTACCGGAGTTCGGCGATCGACTCGCGGATGTCGGCCAGCGCGCGGTGGCTGCCGCCCTTCTGCGGGCTGTTGTAGTACGCGCGCGGGTACCAGCGGCGGGCCAGCTCCTTGATCGAGGAGACGTCCACGATCCGGTAGTGCAGGTGCCCCTCCAACTCGGGCATGTCCCGGGACAGGAAGCCGCGGTCGGTGGCCACCGAGTTGCCGCACAGCGGGGTCTTCCCGGCCTCGGGCACGTGCTCGCGGACGTACGCCAGCACCCGCTCCTGCGCCTCGGCCATGGTCAGGCCGTCCGCGAGCTCGTCGAGCAGGCCCGAGGCGGTGTGCATCTGCCGCACCACCTCGGGCATGCCCTCCAGCGCCTCGGCGGGCGGGCGGATGATCACATCCACGCCTTCGCCGAGCACGTTCAGCTCGGAGTCGGTCACCAGGGCGGCGACCTCGATCAGGGCGTCCCGATCGAGGTCGAGGCCGGTCATCTCACAGTCGATCCATACCAGACGGTCATTCACGCCCTCACCCTACGGCGCGGTCCCGCGCCCCCGACACCGCACGCGCCCCGTCGGGACCGAAGTCCGCCGTGTCGCGCGCCCCGCGCTCCGGCTCGGCCTCCGGACGGTGCACCACCCGGCGGTCCCGGGCTGCGGGCTGCCTGCCGTCCGCGTCCTCCGCGACGGCGTGCTCCACCGGACGGTCCGGCCGCTCGGCCGACCCGCGCCCGCCCGGGTACGCCGCGCTCGGCCGCACCGGCTGCCCGGGGGAGGGCTGCGCGTGCGCGTGCGCGGGCGACGGGCCCGGCTGGGTGCCGGGAGCGGCCTGGCCCGCGGTGCGGGCGGCGTACCGGGGGTCGACCGGACGCTCCGCCCCGGGACGCCCGTAGGCCCCCGGCGGACCGGCCTGCGGCGGCACCAGCGGACGCGGCCGCTGCCGCCCCGCCACGCCCCCGCCGGGACCGGAGGCCCCGACGGCGGGACCGGTCCCGCCCGGCGCCTGCTGGCCGTGGCCCGCCGTCCCGTGCCCGACCGTCCCGTGCGGGGCCTGCGGGTGTCCGCCCGCGCCCGCGCCGCGCTCGACCGGGAGGCCGTTCGACGGCGGCGGCACCGCGGGCCCGCCGACCGCCGGACGCCGGGCCCGGAAGGCGGTCCGGTACGCGGCCGGGGAGACCCCGAGCTGCCGCCGGAAGTGCCCGCGCAGCGCCACCGGCGAGCGGAAGCCGCACCGGCGGGCGACGTCGTCCACCGACAGGTCGGAGGTCTCCAGCAGTCGCTGCGCCTGCAGCACCCGTTGGGTGATCAGCCACTGCAGCGGCGCGCTGCCGGTGAGGGTGCGGAAGCGGCGGTCGAAGGTGCGCCGCGACATGTAGGCGCGGGCCGCCAGCACCTCCACGTCGAACTGCTGGTTGAGGTTCTCCAACGCCCAGGTGACCACCTCGGCCAGCGGGTCGTTGCCGATCTCCTCCGGTAAAGACTGGTCGATGTACTGGGCCTGACCTCCGCCGCCGCGGCGGTTCGGCACCACCAGCCGACGGGCCAGCGCGTTGGCGGCCTCGGCGCCGTGGTCGCTGCGGACCACGTGCAGGCACAGGTCGATCCCGGCCGCGGTGCCCGCGGAGGTGAGCACGTCGCCGTCGTCCACGAACAGCTCGCGGGGGTCGACGTGGACCCGCGGGTAGCGCTTCGCCAGCGTCGGCGCGTACATCCAGTGGGTGGTCGCCGGACGGCCGTCCAGCAGCCCGGCGGCGGCCAGGACGAAGGCGCCGGTGCACAGGCCGATGATCCGGGCGCCCTCGTGGTGGGCCTTGCGCAGCGCGGCGATCGCCTCGACCGGCGGCGGCTGCGAGATCGACCGCCAGGCCGGGACCACGATGGTGCCCGCCCGGGACAGCGCCTCCAGCCCGTACGGCGCGGTCAGCGTCAGCCCGCCGGTGGTGGTCAGCGGGCCCTCCTCGCCGGCGCACACCAGCAGCCGGTAGCGGGGGACGCCGGCGTCCTGCCGGTCCACGCCGAACACCGACAGCGGGATCGAGCTCTCGAAGATCGGCGCTCCGCTGAACAGCAGCACCGCCACCGTCTCGCGCCGCCGCCGACCCGCCAGCTTGCGCGGGGAGGACAGCGCACCGGGGCCGGGGCCGACCGGGAGCACGTCCGTCGCGGTGCCCGCGCCCGCGCTCGTCGCGCCGTGCGCGGACGCCGCCGGGGGGGGGCGCCGCGGCGGACGTCGCCGAGAGGGACGGAACCGCGGAGTGCTGACCCGGCGTCATCCCTCCCGGGCCGCCCTGGAGCTGACCGCCGCCAGGCCCGCCGACCGGTGAACCGGACGTCGCACCACCGAACTTGCCGAGTCTCGCCGTGCCACCGGGACGGGACGACGGCTGGCGACCGTTCTCAGGACCCGCGTCGCTCCTGCTCACCCTGCTCAAGGCGCTCCAGCCCCCTCGGTGGTGTGGTGGTCTCGGCTGCCGCTCTGCGAGCCAAGATCGAATCTACTTGGTGGACCGTTGCCGTTGTGACAAGTTCACCATCCGACGCTATGTCGACATGGCAATTTGGCGTGAAGCATTCGATCACGAAGCGTGGCACCCGTCGACCCCGCTGTGAAGGGGGCGCGGAGAAGCGTGGCCGGTTGTCGCACGACCCGTCGGTGATTCCCCCGTCGACGGTGCACTCACCGCCCGCTGTGTGCTGCGGATTTGCCCGAACGACAGGGCCGCGGCGCAAGTTGGCCGAAAACGGACGGTTGAAATCGGGGGCGCGAAACCACCCTCCACGCGCCACAGCGCACACCTGAGCCGTGATCCCCGCGCCCCTTCAGTCCCCCGGCCCACCGCGAACCGGCCACTCCGGAACGCCTCTCACCTCACGCTCCGTCACTCCGTGCCCGTCGTTCCACTTGTGCCCCACCCGTCACAGCCACCCCACCGTCCCGCCCCTCCCCGCCGGTCCGCCCCGCGGGCCCGGGTGCCGCACATTCGTCCGAATCCGATCCCTGGACGGGCGGGCCGGGCGCGGGGAGCCGGCGTCCGTTCGTCCCGGGCCCTGTGCCGCCGGGCTCCTGCGCCAACTCCGCTCCGCCGGGGGGTTCCGCACGTCCGCAGCGCGGGTGCGAGTGGGGGCGCGGGCCGTTGGTGACGAAGCGTCAGATTCCTTGGTGGGTGCGGGAGATGGCGGAGGTGGTCGGTCGGCCCGGTCGCGCTGTCGGCTCAGCTCGCGGCGGCGGCCGGGGCGGGTTCGATCGGCGCGAGCGGCACGGCCTTCGTCGGCGCTGCGTTCGGGGGTGCTGTGCTCAGGGTCGCTGCGGTCAGGGTCGCTGCGGTCAGGGTCGCTGCGGTCAGGGAGGCAGCCGGGGCGTTCGGGAGGTTCGGAACGTTCGGGGCGACCCGGGCGGGCGTCGGGGCCAGGCGGGAGGCCGGGACGGCGAGGCGACCGCGCGAGCGCTGGGGGCGACCGGCCGTGGTGGGGGCGAACCCCCGTCCGGCGGTGGGGTGTTCGTCCGCGGCGAGGATCACCCGTACCGCCTCCGGCAGGTTCGGCGAGCTGACCGTCGGGCGGTAGGCCCGCTCGGCCCACGGGCGGCCGTGGTGCAGCCAGGCGCTGCGCAGCCCCGTGGCCGCCGCCCCCGCGATGTCGGCCGGACCGTAGTCGCCGACCATCCAGGTCTGCGCCCTCCAGTCCCCGGCCGGTCGGAACCCGCACCGGCGGGCCGCGATCTCGAAGATCAACGGGTCCGGCTTCAGGCAGCGGGCCTCCTCCGAGATGACCCAGCCGTCCACCAGGGCGGCGAGCCCGGTGCGCCGGATCTTCTCCAACTGGGGCATCGTCCCGCCGTTGCTGACGATCCCCAGCGTCCACCCCGCCTCGCGCGCCTCCCGGAGCGCCGCGACGTGCGAATCCGGGCACCGGATGTGGGAGTTGATGCCGGTCCGGTAGTGCGCGAGCATCGAATCGACCGACCGGTCGAAGCCGTAGCGGCGCTTCGCCGCACCCAGTACGGTGCTGCGCGGCACGTAGCCGCTGCCGTCGAGCATGACCAGCCAGTCGAGGTCACCGGCGGGGAGGCCGTTCTCGGAGAGGAAGTCCTCCGCCCACGCCCGGAACGCGGCGTCCCTGGGCAGCAGGGTGTTGTCGAGGTCGAGCAGGAGCAGCGGCATGCCGAGCATGCTGCCAGCGGCCACCGCGTATGCACCTGGCAATTGCCAAAGGCAGGTGGAATTTCCGCGAAATGGCCGAATCCGGATGCTACCCGCGCAACTCGGACCATGATCCGAAAAGCCGTCGGTCCCACCGGGCGGTCCCCGAACCGGCGGCGGAGTGCGGACGTGGGGCAACTGCCGTGCACCGCTTGCGGACAGGGGCGATGACAGTCGGGTCACGTTGTGTCGGCGCACTGTTGCGCACATCGCGTCTCGTCGGTCAAGCTCCTGGGAACCCGTCGCGCGGGGGCGCACGTTTCGGCACGTGCTTCCCCCACCCGCGGGAACCCGATCGCACGAGGGCGCCGTCGCTGGGCGGGGCCCGCCCCGAGCCGTACTCTGAAAGGCACAGGTCTCCGACGGTGGTAGTCGTTCCCGGACGCGTCGCCACCGCTGCCGTCCCTGTCACCGGGACCGGACGGTCCGCCGCCGCGTCCCCCTGCGTAGGCCCGCTTCAGTTGAAGAGTTTTGAGCCATGGCCGGTCACGAGCCCTCCGCTTCTGCCCACGGCAGCCCGTACGACGGCGGCCGGTACGACGGCAGGTCCGACGCCGGACGCCCCGGCGCCCCGCCGCTCGCCGATCCGGCGCGCCCCCCGGACGTCCGGCGCCCCGGCCTCCGGCAACCGGACGTCCGGCAGCCCGGCGTCCGGCAGTCCGACGTCTGGGTGCGGCGGCCCGACCGGCCGCGGCGCGGCACCGGAGGGCTGCTGGGCCACCGGTCGGACCGCAATCCGGAGCACGGGGACCAGGAGCGCGGCGGCCCCGAGCGTGACACCCCCGGTACGGCGGCGGACCCCGTCGTCGGCCCTCGACCCGGTACTGCGGAGGACGCGATGACCGACCGATCCCGTCCCACCGTCGGCCGCCGCGACGACGAGGGTGAACCCCAGCTCCAGGAGCACGGCTCGCGCGCCTGCGACCCGCAGTTCCAGCACGGCGTGGTGGTCGGTTTCGACGGCTCGCTCTCCAGCGAGCGCGCGCTGGCCTACGCCGTCGGCATGGCCCGCCGCTCCCACTGCGGCCTGGTGATCGTCCACGTCGCCAACCGGCTGCCCGCCACCGTCTGGGCGGGCTGCGAACCGCCGGTCTTCGTCGACCTCCCGGACCAGCGCACCGAGATCCTCGGCCTCGAACTCGCCTGCGCCGACTTCCTCTCCGGCGTCCCCTGGATCCTGGTCGAACGCGGTGGCGACATCTGCCACGAGATCGAGGAGGTCGGCCGCGAGTACGCCGCGGACGCCATCGTGGTCGGCAGCACCCACGGCCTGCTCGGCAAGATCTTCGGCTCCGTCTCCAGCCGCCTCGCCCGCCGCGCCAACCGCCCGGTGATCGTCATCCCCTGACCGGCCGCCCCGACCGGCCGCCCCGACCAGCCTCTCCTGCCCGGTGTTGCCCTGCCCGGTGTTCCTCGTTCGGTGTTCCCTGCTCGCCCTCGACTGCGGCGACCTGCCGCTATCGGCCGATCGAGTCGTTCCCGAGCGCTGCGGTGCGCCGTACCGGTGAACGGGCGATCCCCTGCTCGATCATGCGGGGGTGACCGATCGTCATATCGACGTACAGACCACCGGATGGCGCAGCGCAGTGGCCGTCCTCCGCCGCCCCGCGCCCGTCGTGCTCGGGGCGGCGCTGCTGGCCCCCGTGGTCCTCGGCGCCTGGAGGGCGGAACCGGGAACCACCCGGGGCGGTGAGGTGCGCGACGGACTGCGGTTGAGCGTCAGCACCAACACCAGCACCGACCCCGCGGTACGACTGCGTGCCGGGGAAGCGGCCACCCGCACCTACCACCTGAGCAACCACGCCGAGTACCCGCTCGGCAACGTGCTGCTGAGCGACCCCCAACTGTCCGGGGGGCAGCTCTCCTGCGGCGCCGACCGGAGCATCCCGCCCGGCGGCGCCATCGACTGCACCGCCACCCTCACCGTCGCCCCCGGGCCGCAGTCCGCCCGGGTCTCGGCGGTCGCCGACGCACCGAACCACTTGCCCCAGTCGCACGCCGACGCGGCCACCGGCTACCTGGGCATCACCGCGGGCATCCGGCTCACCCGGCTGGGCGCCCCCTCCGGTACGGGCCTGTCCCACCGCTCCACGCCCCGGACGCCCCCGAACACCACCCCCGACCCCACGGCCGCACCTGGCACCGCGCCTGTCGCCGCCCGCCCCGCCCAACCCGCCCGCCCCGCCCAACCCGATCGGCCTGCAGTCAGGGCGGTGGCTGCGGGCGGTGGGAGCATCGAACTCCAGTACCGCCTGGAGGCGTTCGGTGACGTCCCGATCACCGCCGCCTCGATCACCGAGGGACTGCCCGGTCTGGGCCAGGTGAACTGCGCGGGCCCCGACGGCGGGCACACCATCGCTCCCGGCCAGACCGTCGACTGCCGGGCGACCGGCACCGCCCGCCCGGGACGCCAGACCGGTACGGCCCGGGCGGAGGGCACGGCCGACGACGCGACCGTCGGCCCGGACGGCAGTCGCCAAGCACCCCGCCGGGTCTCCGCCGAGGCCGACGGCTCCTACGACGGCCTGCAGCCCACCCCGCCCGGCCCGGAGCCGACCGAACCCACGGCCGCAGGCCCGGGTTCCGGTGCCGGTTCCACCCCAGGAACGGGCAGCGGCACCGGCAGCGGGGCGGGGGCGGGCCAGGGAGCGGGCAGCACCACGGGCGCCGGGACCGTTCAGCCGGCCCCCGGTACGGCGGGCACCAGCGGCACCGGAACCGCCGGAGGCACGGGCACGCCACCGGGCTCCTCGACGGACGCCGTCCCGCCGGGGCTGCTCCCGATCACCGTCCCGCCCGGCACCCAACCGGTCGCCGCCGCTCCCGGCCAGCCCCCCGCCAACGCGACGCAGGCGCAGGGTCAGGTGCAACAGCCCGCAGCCGGAGTCCCTGCCCTGGCCGGGCAGTTGCTCGGACCGTTCCTCCCCGGACGGGCTCCGGCGCTGCTCCCGGGCGGAACCGCTTTCGCCCGCCCCGCCTCGCCCTTCGCCGCTCCCGGTCAGCTCGCTGCATCAACTCCCGCCACGAGCAGCCCCGTTGCCACCACAGCCAACCCACCCGCCTCCGCCTCCGCCTCCGCGTCCGCCTCCGCACACGCTCCGAGCCCCGCCGCCGGCCTGCAGCAGTCGCGACCCGCAGCCGACCGCTCCCCGGGCGCGCAGGCGCAGAGCCAGTACGCGACGGGCGACTGGCCTGCTGAGGAGGAGGAGAACCCCTGGGACACCACCGAGGTGATGATGCTCCTGCTGGCGCTCCTCCTTCCGGTGCTGTGCGTCCTGGCGGCGATGTTCACCGTGCGGAACCGGAGCCGGAAGTGACGGCCGTGACGGAGGTGACAGCCACGACGATCGTGGCGGTGGCGGTGGCGGTGCGGGCGACAGCGGCAACGGCGCAAGCGGGCCGAAGCACGCTGCGCCCGGGTGCGGTCGGGCCGCGATGCTGACCGTCGCCGTTGCCGCCGTGGCGGGGGCGGTGCTGGCGTTGGTGCTCGGCCTGCTGCTGGGGCGGACCAGACGGGCGCGCGAGGGGTCGTCGACGCCGCAGGCGCTGTCCTTCGCGGGGGCGGCGATCCTCGGCTTCTTCGCGCTCTTCCTGGGCTTCAGCATCGCCGGCACCTGGCAGCAGCTGAACTCGGCCCGCCAGCACACCTACGAGGAGTCGCGGGCCCTCACAGAGGCGTACTGGACCGCCGGTGGTCTGTCCGGCGCAGACCGGCCGGTGGTGCGGGAGAGGCTGAGGTCCTACACCAGGGTGGTGATCGACGACGAGTGGGCCACCATGCAGCACGGCACCGGCAGTCAGGCCGCCTGGCAGGCGGTCGACCGGGTGCGGGCCGCCGTCGACCAGGCCACGGTGCACAGCCAGACCGAGGCGAGTGCTCGGACCGATGTGCTGCGCAGCCTGTCCGAGGTCAACGCCAAGCGCAACGCGCGGCTGGGTGATCTCCGTGCGTCGGTGCCCGTCCTGGCGATCGGCGGTCTGCTGGTGGGGGCGGTGTTCGTGCTGGCCACCCCCTCGGTGATCGGGTTGACCTCCAACCCGCGGAACCTGGTGCTGATGTGCTTCGTGGGCGCCTCCGTGGCGTTCGGGGTGAGCATGGTGGCGGTGATGAGCGGGCCGTTCTCCGGCGCGGTGCGCGTCCAACCGACGGCGTTCCAACTGGCGTTGGACCGCTATGACCAGATCGACAGTGACGCCGGGGCGTCGGCCCTGCCCCCGTTCCGGTCCTGACCGGAACGGTCAGTTGGGAGCGGTCAGGAAGTCATGCCGAGCTCGCGTGCGATGAGCATCCGTTGGACCTCCGAGGTGCCCTCTCCGATCTCCAGGATCTTGCAGTCGCGCCACATGCGGGCGACCGGGTACTCGTTCATGAATCCGTAGCCGCCGTGGATCTGGGTCGCCTCCCGGGCGTTGTCGACCGCGGCCTCGGAGGCGTACAGCTTGGCGATGGCTGCCTCCTTCTTGAAGGGTTCGGAGTGCAGCAGCCGGGAGGCGGCGTCCCGCCAGGCCAGGCGGGAGGTGTGCGCGCGCATCTCCATGTCGGCGAGCTTGAACTGGATGACCTGGTTGGCGCCGATCGGCCGGCCGAAGGCGCGGCGCGTGGCGGCGTACGAGAGCGACTGGTCGACGCACCCCTGGGCCAGGCCGGTGGCCAGGGCCGCGATGGCGATGCGGCCCTCGTCGAGGATGCGCAGGAACTGGGCGTAACCGCGGCCTCGGCTGCCGAGCAGGTTGGCCGCGGGCACTCGGCAGTCGGTGAAGGACAGTTCGCGGGTGTCCGAGGCGTTCCAGCCGACCTTCGAGTACTTCTTCGACACCTGGAACCCGGGAGTCCCAGTGGGAACGATGATGGAGGAGATTTCCCTGGTGGGCGAGTGATTTGACGATCCATCACTCGAACGTGTGAGCGGCTCGGTCAGTGCGGTGACGGTCACCAGGCCGGTGATCTCGGTGCCGGAGTTGGTGATGAAGCACTTGCTGCCGTTGATCACCCACTCGTCGGTGGCCTCGTCGTAGCGCGCGGTGGTCCGGGTCGCCCCGGCGTCCGTGCCGCCCTCGGGCTCGGTCAGGCCGAAGGCGCCGAGCACCTCGCCGGAGGTCAGCTTCGGCAGCCACTCGCGCTTCTGCTCCTCGGTGCCGAAGAGGTGGACGGGCATCGCGCCGAGCGAGACGGCGGCCTCCAGGGTGATCGCCACCGAGGAGTCGACCCGGGCCAGTTCCTCCAGGGCCAGGCAGAGCGCGAAGTAGTCGCCGCCCATGCCGCCGTACTCCTCCGGGAAGGGCAGCCCGAACAGGCCCATCCGCCCCATCTCCCGGACGATTTCGTACGGGAATTCGTTCTGCTCGTAGTATTCGCCGATCTTCGGCGCAACCACGTCGTTGGCGAACTCCTCCACGGTGCGGCGGAGTTCCTCGTACTCATTGCTCAGGCGGTGGTCGAGCACGGCTGATCCTCCCGGGATCGCGGCCTGGTGGGCCTGGTGGGGACGGGGGGTCGGAGCAGGGTGTCGGGGTTCAGTCCGTCGGCCCGAGCAGGGCGTGGACGGTCCTCGACGGGCTGGGGCGACCGAGGTGACGGGCCATCCAGCCGCTGGTCGCGGTGAGTGCGGCGAGGTCCACGCCGGTCTCCACGCCCAGGCCGTTCAGCATCCAGACGAGGTCCTCGGTGGCCAGGTTGCCGGTCGCGCTCTTGGCGTACGGGCAGCCGCCGAGGCCGCCGGCCGACGCGTCCACCACGGTCACCCCGGAGCGCAGCGCCGCCAGCGTGTTGGCGAGGGCCTGTCCGTAGGTGTCGTGGAAGTGCACGGCCAGGCGTTCGACCGGGGCGCCGGAACGGGTGAACGCGTCGATCAGGGCGTTGACGTGGCCGGGGGTGGCGACGCCGACGGTGTCGCCGAGGCTCAGCTCGGTGCAGCCCATCTCCAGCAGCGCCAGACCGTGGCGCACCACCTGCTCGATCGGGACCGGCCCCTCCCAGGGGTCGCCGAAGCACATCGACAGGTAGCCGCGGGCCGGGACCCCGGCGGCCGCGGCGCGCTCGACCACCGGACGGAACATCGCCATCGCCTCGTCCGCCGAGCGGTTGAGGTTGCGCCTGGCGAAGGTCTCGGTGGCGCTGGCGAAGACCGCGACCTCGGTGGCGTGGTGGGCCAGCGCCCGGTCCAGGCCGCGCTCGTTGGGCACCAGGACGGGCAGCCGCAGGCCGGGGTGCTGCGCGGGCAGCCCGGCCAGCCGGGGCATCAGCTCCTCGGCGTCCGCCAGTTGGGGCACCCACTTGGGGTGGACGAAGCTGGTGGCCTCGACGGTGCGCAGCCCGGCGGCGGCGAGCCGGGCGACGAACTCGGCCTTCACCTCGACGGGCACGAGGGCGCCCTCGTTCTGCAGGCCGTCGCGCGGGCCGACCTCGTGGATGCGGACCCGGCCGGGCAGCCCGGGGTCGCGCACCGGCTGCGGCAGGCCGAGGTCCAGCACGGTCGGCCCGTCCGTCCCGTTCGGCGCGGCGCTCATCGGACCGCCTCCCGGAGGGGCTCGGCGGACGCGGGGGAGGAGGCGGGGTCGGACGGGTCCTCGTCCGCGGCGACCGTCACCAGGGGCGCGTCCATCGCGACGGTCGCGCCGGGGGCCACCCGCAGGTCGTCGACGGTGCCGTCGTGCGGCGCCGAGATGACGTGCTCCATCTTCATGGCCTCCAGGACCAGCAGGGCCTGGCCGCGGCGGACCCGTTCGCCGGGTTCGACCTTGACCACGGTGACGGTGCCGGGCATCGGTGCGGTGAGGGTGCCGTGGTGGGCGGCGCCGGCTCCGGCGCGCTCCGCGATTGCGTCGAACGGGTGAACGGGCCAGGCGTCCCCGTCGACCCCGAGCCAGTGGGTGACCCCCTCCGGCGTGCGCTCCGAAGCGACCGTGAAAGTGGCCTGCAGGCCGTCGACTGCAAGGCGCAGCAGGTTCCCGTCCCGGCTCGCGCGGGCCCTCCGGACCGGGGCGTCGCCCAGACGGACCTCCCACTCGGGGGCGGCTGCCGCGGAAAAACCGATAGCGCTCTCGAATTCACCACTGGTAATCATTCGACAGCTCACGGTGACCGGCTCGCGGCCGGGCAGCCGGAGCCGGTGCGTGGTCCACGCGGCCTCGCCACCGAGTCGCCAGCCCGAAGGGAGGGAGAAGGGATCGGTCCAGCCGTCGGAGGCGGCGGCGCGGCCGAGTTCGAGCTGCCGCAGCAGTGCGGCGGCGAAGTGGAGCAGGTCGATCGACCCGGGGCGGATGTACGGGGAGCTCAGCAGCGAGGCGTCCTGCTGGGCACTGCGTTCCACCAGCCCGGTGTCGAGTCGGCCTGTCGTGACCTCGGGCTGGGCCAGCAGCCGGCGCAGGTAGCCGGTGTTGGTGGTGACGCCCAGGATGCGGGTCTCGGCGAGTGCGGCCCGCAGCCGACGGATCGCGGTCGGGCGGTCGGGCCCGTACGCGATCACCTTGGCGAGCATCGGGTCGTACAGGCTGCCGATCCGGTCACCGGGTGCGATTCCGGAGTCCACCCGGACGCCCTCCCCGGAGGGTTCGTCCAGCAGCAGTACCTCGCCGCCGGTGGGCAGGAAGTCCCGTTCCGGGTCCTCGGCGCAGATCCGGGCCTCGATCGCGTGGCCCAGGAAGGAGATGTCCGACTGAGCGAACGGCAGTGCCTCGCCCGCGGCGACGCGCAACTGCCACTCGACCAGGTCGAGCCGCTGCGGGCCGTCCGGCCCGGCCACGGCCACGGCCAGTTCGGTGACGGGGTGTTCCACCTGGAGGCGGGTGTTCATCTCCATGAAGAAGAAGTCGAGGACCTCGTCCGCGTCCGGCCCCGCGGGGCCGACACCGGGGACGATGAACTCGACCGTGCCGGCACCGGTGTAGCCGCAGGCCTCGGCGGCGCGCACCGCGGCCTCGCCCATCGCGGCGCGGGTCCGAGGGTTCAACAGGACGGAAGGAGCCTCTTCGATGAGCTTCTGATGGCGGCGCTGCAGACTGCACTCGCGCTCGCCGAGGTGGACGGTCCGGCCGTGGGTGTCGGCCAGGACCTGCACCTCGATGTGCCGGGGCTGGTCGACCCAGCGCTCCAGCAACAGGGTGTCGTCGCCGAACGCGGTGCGGGCCACCCGGCGGGCCGCGGCCAGCTCGGCGGGCAGCTCGGCCGGGTCGCGGACCAGCCGCATGCCCTTGCCGCCACCGCCGGCCGAGGGCTTGAGCAGCACCGGGTAGCCGATCCGGTCCGCCGCCTCGATCAGTTGCTCGTCGCTGGGCGAGCCCTCCTCGCTGCCGGGGACGACGGGCACCCCGGCGGCCCGGACGGCCTCCTTGGCGTTGATCTTGTCGCCCATCAGCTCCACCGCAGCCGGCGGCGGGCCGATGAAGGTCAGCCCGGCCCGGGTGCAGGCTTCGGCGAACGCGGAGTTCTCGGCCAGGAACCCGTAGCCGGGGTGGACGGCCTGCGCACCGGTCCGACGGGCGGCGTCCAGGATCAGGTCGGCGCGCAGGTACGTCTCGGCGGCGGAGCTGTCGCTCCGGTCGGCGGGCCCGAGCCGGACCGCGAGGTCGGCGGCTCGGACGTGCGGGGCGTCCGCGTCCGCGTCGCTGTGCACGGCGACCGACCGCACGCCCAGCCGTCGGAGGGTGCGGATCACCCGGAGCGCGATCTCGCCGCGGTTGGCGACGAGCACGGTGTCGAACATGAGAGGTGTTCCTCCGTCACGAAGGGAACGGTGAGCTGGTTGACAGTGCGTCACTGACGGCGCGTCACCGACGGCGGTCCGGGCGGTCGCGGCCGACCGTCACATTCGGAAGACCCCGAACGGGCGCGGGTCGGGGAGCGGGGCGTTGGCGCAGGCGGTGAGCGCCAGGCCGAGCACGGTCCTGGTCTGCAGCGGGTCGATCACGCCGTCGTCCCACAGCCTGGCGGTGGCGTAGTACGCGTTGCCCTGGCGCTCGTACTGCTCGCGGACGGGGCGCTTGAACTCGTCCTCGTCCTCGGCGCTCCACTCCTCGCCCCGGGCCTCGAACTGGTCGCGGCGGACGGTGGCCAACACCGAGGCCGCCTGCTCCCCGCCCATCACGGAGATCTTCGCGTTCGGCCACATCCACAGGAAGCGAGGTGAGTAGGCCCGCCCGCACATCGAGTAGTTGCCCGCCCCGTACGAGCCGCCGATCACCACCGTCAGCTTGGGCACCCGGGTGCAGGCCACCGCGGTGACCATCTTGGCGCCGTGCTTGGCGATGCCGCCGGCCTCGTACTGGCGGCCCACCATGAATCCGGTGATGTTCTGCAGGAAGAGGAGGGGGATGCCGCGCTGGTCGCACAGTTCGACGAAGTGCGCGCCCTTGAGCGCGGACTCGGCGAACAGGACGCCGTTGTTGGCGACGATGCCGACCGGGTGGCCGTGGATCCGGGCGAAACCGGTCACCAGGGTGGTGCCGTACTCGGCCTTGAACTCGGCGAACCGGCTGCCGTCCACCAGCCGGGCGATCACCTCGCGCACGTCGTAGGGGGTGCGCGGGTCCACCGGCACCACGCCGTACAACCCGGCCGGGTCGACCGCGGGCGGCTCGACCGGGGCGAGCGGCCACGGCTTGGCGGCGCGCGGACCCAGCCCGGCCACGATGGTGCGGACGATGGAGAGCGCGTGGGCGTCGTCCTCCGCGAGGTGGTCGGTCACGCCCGAGGTGCGGGAGTGGAGGTCTCCACCACCCAGCTCCTCGGCGGTCACCACCTCGCCGGTGGCGGCCTTCACCAACGGTGGGCCGCCCAGGAAGATGGTGCCCTGGTTGCGGACGATCACGGCCTCGTCGCTCATCGCCGGGACGTACGCACCGCCCGCGGTGCAGGAGCCCAGCACCGCCGCGATCTGCGGGATCCCGGCGGCGGACAGGCGTGCCTGGTTGTAGAAGATCCGGCCGAAGTGGTCGCGGTCGGGGAACACCTCGTCCTGCATCGGCAGGAACGCCCCGCCGGAGTCCACCAGGTAGACGCAGGGCAGCCGGTTCTCCAGGGCCACCTCCTGCGCGCGCAGGTGCTTCTTCACGGTCATCGGGTAGTACGTGCCGCCCTTGACCGTGGCGTCGTTCGCCACCACCAGGACCTCGCGGCCGGCGACCCGGCCGATGCCGGCGATCACCCCGGCGGCCGGGGCGGCGCCGTCGTACAGTCCGTCGGCGGCCAGCGGGGCCAGTTCGAGGAACGGCGAGCCGGGGTCGAGCAGGGTGTCCACCCGGTCCCGGGGCAGCAGTTTGCCGCGGGCGACGTGTTTGGCGCGCGCCTTCTCGCCGCCGCCGAGCGCCGCCGCCGCGAGCTTGTCGCGCAGTTCGGCGACCAGCTCCCGGTGGGTCCGAGCATTGGCCAGCCCGGCCGGGGAGGACGGGTCGGCCACGCCCTCCAGCCGGGGGGCCGGTGCGTCGGAGGCGAGGAACGGCGGGGCGTCCGGGGCCGCGTCCCGTGACGGGGCGGTGGACCACGGAGGGGTCTGTGCGGAAGAGAGGACCATCCCAAGAGCTCCCTTGCCCTCGGATTCGGATCGGGGCAGGCCGAAGGGCGAGTCGGCGAGCCCGTGTTAATGAGCGTTAACTCTGTGGCCAGGTTAACCATCGATAACCCGACTGTCTACGATGGGCAGCATGCCCAACCGCGCCACCGCCCCCGCGCTCCCACGCCGTGACCAGATCCGGAAAGAGGCCGCCAGGCTGTTCGCCGCCCGCGGGTTCCTCGGGGTCGGCGTCGACGAGATCGGCAAGGCGGTCGGCATCAGCGGTCCCGGCCTGTACCGGCACTTCGCTGGCAAGGACGCGATGCTCGCCGACCTCCTGGTCGGCATCAGCGAGCGCCTGCTGGAGGAGGGGCGGCGCCGCGAGGGCGAGGCCGACGGGCCCCGGGCCGCGCTCGACTCCCTGATCGACGGGCACATCGACTTCGCCCTGGACGACCGGGACTTGATCACCCTCCACGACCGCGAACTGCTCCACCTCAAGGAGACGGACCGCCGCCGGGTGCGCCGACTCCAGCGCGGCTACGTCGAACTCTGGGTGACGGTGGTGCGCGAGGCCTTCCCGCCGCTGGCCGTGCCCGAGGCGGAGCCGGTCGCCCGCGCCGCCGTGCACGCGGTGTTCGGCCTGCTCAACTCCACCCCGCACAGCGCCGCTCCGCAGCAGCCCCAGGGCGCCGGACCCGATGCCGGTGCGGGCGCCCCCGCCGAGCGGTCCAGCTCCGAGCGGTCCGGACTGGCCCGGGACAGCATGGCGGCGTTGCTGCGCGCCCTGGCGCAGGGGGCGTTCGTGGCCGCCGCCGCGGAGGTCGAAGGGTCCCGATCGGCCCGCTGACCGGCGGCACCGAGGTGCGGCGGTCAGCCGGGGCGGTCAGCCGGGATGGGCGATCGGGGTGAGGCTGGCTACACCCTCCGCCTAGGTCGATCGGCTGACCCAGGTCTAGCCGATCGCAGGAGGCGCACCACCGCGCGGCGCGGGCAACCTGGAGACGGGAAGGAAGCTCGGCCCCGGGTCGTTCAGCCTTCCGTGCGCCCTCGAACCCGATGGACGCCTGACCGGCCGAATGGTTAGCATCACTAAATATGCCCGAGACTCATGGTTTCCCAGAGCGGAGTTGGCTCCGCCGGCTCGGCGGCTACTGCTGGCGGTACCGCCGCAACCTGCTGCTGTCCTTCGGGGCGTCCCTGGTGGGCATGGCGGTCACCGCGATCGTCCCGCTCATCACCAAGCTGATCATCGACGACGTGATCACCGCGCACAGCCGTCCGCTCACCCCCTGGGCGGTCCTGCTGCTGGTCGCGGCGGCGGTGGTGTTCCTCTGCACCCAGGTCCGGCGCTACTACGGCGGCCAGCTCGCGCTGGACGTCCAGCACGACATGCGGGCCGACCTGTTCCGCTCGCTGACCAGGCTCGACGGGCACCGGCAGGACCGGCTGGACACCGGGCAGGTGGTCGGCCGGGCCACCTCCGACCTGCAGCTCGTCAACGGACTGCTGTCGATGCTGCCGATGATGACGGGCTACGGCCTGATGTTCGTCATGTCGCTGGCGGTCATGCTCTGGCTCTCCCCACCGCTCACCCTGATCGCCCTGGTGATGGGCCCGGCCCTGTGGTGGCTGGCCACGCTCAGCCGCAAGCGCCTCTTCCCGGCGACCTGGGCCGCCCAGCAGCAGGCCGCCGAGGTCGCGGGCGTGGTGGACGCCGCGATCGGCGGGGTCCGGGTGGTCAAGGGCTTCGGCCAGGAGGCGCAGGAGCGCCGCAAGTTGGAGCGCGCCTCGCGCGAGCTGTTCGCGGCCCGGCTGCGGTCGATCAAGCTGAACGCCCGCTACACCCCGGCCATGCAGGCCGTGCCCGCGCTCGGGCAGGTCGCGGTGCTCGCCGTCGGCGGCTGGCTGGCCGTCCGGGGGGACGTCACGCTCGGCACCTTCGTCGCCTTCTCCACCTACCTGGCGCAGATGACCGGCCCGGTCCGGATGCTCGCCATGGTGATCACCGTCGGCCAGCAGGCCCGCGCCGGGGTCGAGCGCGTCCTGCAACTGATCGACCAGCGCCCGCTGGTCACCGACCCCGCCGACGCCCGCCCGCTCGACCCGTCCGCCGCCCCGCCCGGCACCCCCGCGCTGGAGCTCGACCGGGTCGACTTCCACTACCGGGCCGAGGAGCACCCCGAGCCGGGCAGCGTCCCCGACGGCGTCCCGGTGCTGGAGGGCCTCAGCCTGCGGCTGGCCCAGGGGGAGACGCTGGCCCTGGTCGGTGCCTCCGGCTCCGGCAAGTCCACCGTCGCCCAGCTCGTGCCCCGCTTCTACGACCCCACCTCCGGCACCGTCCGACTGTTCGGGCAGGACGTCCGCGAGGCCACCCTGGACTCGGTGCGGGCCACCATCGGCATCGTGCCCGAGGAGAGCTTCCTGTTCTCCGAGAGCGTCCGCACCAACATCGCCTACGGGCACCCGGAGGCCACCGAGGAGCAGATCGAGGCCGCCGCCCGGATCGCCCAGGCCGACGGCTTCATCCGCGAGCTCCCCGACGGCTACGACACCAAGGTCGGCGAGCAGGGCCTCACCCTCTCCGGCGGCCAGCGCCAGCGCATCGCGCTCGCCCGGGCCGTCCTCACCGACCCGCGCATCCTGCTGCTCGACGACGCCACCTCCGCGGTGGACCCGCAGATCGAGGCGGAGATCCACGACGCGCTGCACAGCGTGATGGCCGGTCGCACCACCCTGCTGATCGCCCACCGCCGCTCCACCCTGCAGCTCGCCGACCGGATCGCCGTCCTGGACGCGGGCCGGCTGATCGACCTCGGCACGCACGAGGAACTCACCGCCCGATGTCCCCGCTACCGCTCGCTCATCACCGACCCGGACGCCTTGGCGGCCCCCGCCCCGGCCCCGGCCGACGGCGCCGCGCCCGAGCGGGCCGCCGGTACCACCGCCGTCGGTGCCACCGCCGCCAGCACGGACGCCGGGAAGCCGGGAGCGGACGCCGAACTGCTCGCCAAGGTCGCCGCACTGCCGCCCGCGACCGACACCCCCGGAGTCCCGGTCGAACGGGCCGAGGCCGCCGACCCCCGGTTCGGCCTCGCCCGGCTGCTCGCCCCGTTCCGCCGCCCCCTGCTGCTGGCCCTGCTCCTGGTCGCGCTGGACACCGCCGCCGGGCTCACCCTCCCGGTCCTGATCCGGCACGGCATCGACGACGGCGTCAGCAAGGCGGCCCTCGGCGGCGTCGCGGTCGCCTCCCTGCTGGCCCTCGCCGTGGTCCTGCTCGACTGGCTGGTGCAGGCCACCGAGAGCCGGGTCTCCGGCCGCACCGGCGAGCGCGTCCTCTACACCCTGCGGCTGAAGATCTTCGCGCACCTCAACCGGCTCGGCCTCGACTACTACGAGCGGGAACTGACCGGCCGGATCATGACGCGGATGACCACCGACGTCGACTCCATCTCCTCCTTCCTGCAGACCGGCGTGGTCACCGCCGTGGTCAGCGTCCTCACCTTCTTCGGCATCTTCGCCGCCCTGATCGTGATCGACCCCGGCCTCGCCCTGGTGGTCTTCGCGGTGCTCCCGCCGCTGGTCATCGCCACGCTGGTGTTCCGCAAGAAGTCCGCCCAGCAGTACCAGGTCTCCCGCGACCTGATCAGCACCGTCAACGCGGACCTGCAGGAGAACGTCGCGGGCATGCGGATCGTCCAGGCCTTCCGCCGCCAGGACGCCAACACCGAGCGGTTCGTCGAACGGGGCCTCGCCTACCGGCACGCCCGGGCCAGGGCGCAGCTCTACATCTCGCTGTACTTCCCGTTCGTGCAGTTCCTCTCCAGCGTCGCCTCCGCCCTGGTGCTGATCGCCGGAGCCTCCCGGGTCGACGACGGCACCCTCACCATCGGCGCCCTGGTCGCCTACCTGCTGTACATCGACCTGTTCTTCGCGCCCGTCAACCAGCTCTCGCAGATCTTCGACGGCTACCAGCAGGCCGCCGTCGGCCTCGGCCGGATCCGCGAACTGATGCGCACCCCCACCAGCACGCCGCAGGCCGAGCACCCCGTCCCGGTCGGCGCGCTGCGCGGAGAGATCGACTTCCGGAACGTCAGCTTCGCCTACAACGGGGGCGGCGCGGGCAACCCCGACGTGCTCTCCGGCATCGACCTGCACATCCCGTCCGGCCAGACCGTCGCCCTGGTCGGCGAGACCGGGGCGGGCAAGTCGACCCTGGTCAAACTGGTCGCCCGGTTCTACGACGCCACCGGCGGCACCCTGCAGGTGGACGGCACCGACCTCACCAGCTACGACCTGGACGGGTACCGGCACCGGCTCGGCGTCGTCCCGCAGGAGGCGTACCTCTTCGCGGGAACGGTCCGGGACGCCATCGCCTACGGGCGCCCCGGGGCCAGTGACGCCGAGGTCGAAGCGGCGGCCAAGGCGGTCGGCGCCCACGACATGATCACCCGGCTGACCGACGGCTACCAGCACCGGGTCGCACCCCGCGGCCGCAACCTCTCCGCCGGTCAGCGCCAGCTCATCGCCCTCGCCCGCGCCGAACTGGTCGACCCCGACATCCTGCTCCTCGACGAGGCCACCGCCGCACTCGACCTCGCCACCGAAGCAGCCGTCAACCACGCCGCCGACCGGCTCAGCGGCGGACGCACCACCCTGGTCATCGCCCACCGGCTCACCACCGCCGAACGGGCCGACCGGATCGTCGTCCTCGACCACGGCCGCATCGTGGAGGACGGCACCCACGCCGAGCTGCTCGACCGCGACGGCGCCTACGCCAAACTGTGGAACGCCTTCATCGCGGAGGGGCACCCGACACCGGCCCTGGGCTGAACCGTCGGACGACGGCCCCGGCGGAGGGGCGGCAGCGGACCACGACGGACCGCGCCGCCCTGACGCCGGGGCCGACGACCCCGGCGGCCGCCGCGCCGTCCAGACCTCCGCCGTCGCCGCCCTCGGCACCGCCTGCGGGCCGTTGGCCGGTGCCACCCCGGCGAGCAGTCCCGGCTACCCGGCGACGGGCGCGCTGCTCGCCGCCCTGCTGCTGGTCGGCGCCGGGCCGCTGGCCCCGGCCGCCCGAGCCCGCGGGCCCCACCGGCCCGGTGCCGGGCGCCCGCCCGGGCCACGCCTCCGACTACGCCTTCAGCAGCGCCCGGAACAGCGCCTCGACGTCCGCCCCGGACGGCAGTTCGCTGACCTGGCCGTCCCCGACCTCCACCACCCGCCACCCCTCGGCCCCGTCCGTCCCGCTCGCCCCGTCCGCGCCGGTGCTGCGGGCCAGGTCGGTGGTGACGAAGCGGCACCCCAACCGCCGGACCAGCGGGCGGACGGCCGACAGTTCGGGTTCCACCCGGACCGCCGGGCTGTCGGGGTGCGGTCCGACCAGCACCGGCTCCCCGTCCAGCCACCAGACCCGGGCCTCCTCCGCCCGTCCGTCCGCGGCCCGGGCGAACGACTCGAAGCGGCGCACCACCAGCCCGCCCGCCAGGAACTCGCCCTGCAGTTCGGCGAAGCGCGACGCCACCCGCTCCAGCGCGTCGAGGTCGGCGAGGTCCGGCACGTAGCAGGCCTCGTCCCACTCGTGCTTGCGGGACTTGACGTAGTCCTTCACCACCGCGGGCCCCCGCCCGCCCAACTCCGCGGCGGCCGCAGCCAGTGCGCTCCGGCTCCAGTCCGGGCCGGGCAGCCACCTGCTGGCCGGGGTCAGCGGTTCGAACGTCCGGTACCAGCCGGGCAGTTCGTGGGCGGTCGCGTACGCGGCCGGTCCGGTCAGCAGTGGGCGGCCGCGGTCCGCCAGGGCCTCGGCGAGTTCGGCGTACCGGGCGGTGGGGACCATCCAGCCCCGGTACCAGAGCGGCCCCGCACCGGCCGGGATCCGGCGGACCGCGGCCGCGACGTCCCCGGCGAGCAGCGCGTCGTGGTCGAGCAGGACGTGGTCGCCGCCCACGGCCCGGAGCGCCCCGGCCTCCCAGGCGAAGTGCGGGTCCACCCGGCGGGGGAGGAGCGGGTCGGACGGAAGGATGACGGCGGATTCGACCATGCGGCTCAGATTAGGTCCACCGAGCGGTGGAGAGCCCGGAAACCCCTTGCCCCGGCACGTCGTTCCGCCCGAAAACCCGATCGACACCCCCTCCGCCGCTCTGCCAGGGTGGACCCGTGCGATGGATCAGGCGTGCTCGGAAGCCCGTCGGCGAACGGCGTCCCCGCCAGGCGGCGCGGACGCTGGTGCTCTCCCCGCAGGGCGAGGTGTTCCTGTTCAGGTCCGACAACTCCGAGGTCGGGGTGCACTGGAACGCCCCGGGCGGCGGGGTGGAGCCGGGCGAGTCCCCGATCGAGGGAGCCCTCCGGGAGCTGCACGAGGAGACCGGCTGGACCGACCTCCGGCCGGGCCCGCTCGTCTGCACCTGGGAGCACGACTTCACCTGGCACGGCACCCCGGTCCGCCAGCACGAGCACATCTTCCTGACCCACGGCCCGCGGCGCGAACCCGGGGACGTCGCGGAGGTCCACCGGGTCGACGGCATCCTCGGCTGGCGCTGGTGGACGCCGGAGGAACTCGCCGCCCCCGACGCCGACCCGACCTGGCCGCCGGACCTGTCCACCCTGCTCGCCGGGCTCCGCACCGCGCCACCCGGCCCGATCGAGCCCGTCCACCTCGGCTACGTGCCCAACACCGCCACCGCCCCGGCCGCGGGCAACTGACCCCGCGGCCCCCACCGTTCCGGCCGACTCAGCGGACCGGGCGCCGACCCCGCCGACGTCCGCGCGTCGTCGGCAGCTCGGCCTGCCAGTCGCGCATCCCCAACTCCCGGTCGTGCACCGCCTCCGGGTTGATCACCACCGACAGCAGGGCGGACCGCAGCTCCTCCGGGGACAGGCCGGTCGAACGCTGCAACTGCTCGGTCGGCACCGACACCGCGATGGCCGACCGCCACTCCGGCAGCACCACCTGGCAGGTGCCGGAACCGAACCGCAGCAACTGCGCTGACACCCGCCGGTCCGGAGCCCGCCCACCCGGACCGACCCCCTCCGCCAACCCGGGCGACCCGCCGATCAGCACCCCCATCGGCACCCCCACCAGGTCCGTCGGCGCGCCCTCCAGCCCGACCGCGTCCTCCTCCGCCCCCGCCCGGCGCCCGGCCGACGGCACCGCCCGCACCTGGCTCAACCGCCGCGAGGGCGCAGGACGCCGCTGCGGACGCGCCTGCCCCACCACCTCACCGGCGCCCCAGACCCCCGACGACCACCCGACCGCCGCCCCGGACGCACCCACGCCCGTGCTCGTCCCTGCGTCCGCGCCCGCACGCGGACCCGTACCGACGCCCGTACCGGCGCCCGCGCCCGTCGCGACGTTCTGCGCCGCGCCCTCCGGAGCCGGACCCTCCGCCGAACCCGCCTGCACCGCGCGGCGGTTGACGTCCGCGCGCGGTCGGTCCGACGCGTTCTGGTCGAGCGAGGTCATGGCTGTTGCCCCTCCGGAATCCGAGTTCGCCCGATCCTGCACCACCGGTGCGCGCCGGGCCAAGGGACGTGCGCACGCGGCCGGCGGTTCCCGTGCAGGGAGGGTAAACCCGTTGCGGAGCCCGGGCACCGGGCTAGGGTGGAGGCATGTCTCTCACGTCATGCCTGTGCTGGTGGCCGTCCTAGGACGGCCGGTTCCCACGCATGACCCCAGGGCCGTCCGCAAGGGCGGCCCCGGCGCGACCACCTCGGACGGACCCAGGGCAGGCCCCGGCGGGCGGCCACCACCCGTAACCGAGGAGCCCCCCGCCATGACCGGCAAAGCCCCCGCCACCGCCGACCGCACCGCCACCGCCGACCGCATCCCCGTCGAGAGCGCGGCGAACCCGCTGGTCGCCGCCACCGTCGCAGGGCACCACCGCATCCTGACCGGCGACCGCCCCACCGGCCCGCTGCACCTCGGCCACTACTTCGGGACACTCCGCAGCCGGGTCGAACTCCAGGCCCAGGGACTGGAGTTGATGATCGTGATCCCCGACTACCAGGCGATCACAGACCGGGACCGCGCCGACCACCCCGCCGATCACGCGGAGGACCTGGTCCTCGACTACCTGGCCGCCGGGGTCGACCCGGAGCGGGCCACGATCTTCACCCACAGCGCCGTCCCCGCCCTCAACCAGCTGATGCTGCCCTTCCTCAGCCTGGTCAGCGTCGCCGAACTCTCCCGCAACCCCACCGTCAAGGACGAGATCGCCCACTCCCGGCAGTCCGCCGTCAGCGGGCTGATGTTCACGTACCCCGTCCACCAGGCCGCCGACATCCTGTTCTGCAAGGCCGACCTCGTCCCGGTCGGCCAGGACCAACTGCCGCACCTGGAAGTCACCCGCACCATCGCCCGCCGCTTCAACGACCGCTACGCCACCCTCTTCCCCGAACCGCAGGCCCTCCTCTCCCGCGCCCCGCTGCTCCTCGGTACCGACGGCGGCAAGATGAGCAAGAGCCGGGGCAACTCCGTCACCCTCGGCGCCACGGCGGACGAGACCGCCCGCCTGCTCCGCGGCGCCGTCACCGACCCCGACCGCCACATCGCCTACGACCCCGAGCACCGCCCCGGCGTCTCCAACCTCCTGCTGCTCACCGCGCTCTGCCAGGACCGCGACCCGCACGCCGTCGCCGCGGAGATCGGCGACGGTGGAGCCGCCCACCTCAAGCGCACCGCCACCGAGGCGGTCAACGAGTACTTCCGCCCCCTGCGGGCCCGCCGCGCCGAACTCGCCGCCGACCGCACCGTCCTGCGCGAGGTCCTGCACGCGGGGAACGCCCGCGCCAACGCCGTCGCCGACCGGACCCTCGCCGAGGTGCGCGCCGCCATGGGCACCTTCTAGCCCCGCCCCGCCCCGGCCCACCCCGCCCCGCTTCCGCCCCCGCAGCGGCAGTGGCTCCGCCGGGGTGGGCCGTTCCCGGACGGGGGATACCGTCAGCAGACGGAACAGCGGCCGCCCGCCTCCTGTCCCCACCCCCTGCTCGCGCTCCCCGAAGGAGTACCGGATGCCCCTGCGCCCGCTCCGCCCCGGTGACCGGGTCGCCCTCGCCGCCACCAGCGGCGCGATCGACCCCGACCGACTCGCCCTCGGCACCGACATCCTCCGCTCCTGGGGCCTGGACGTGGTCGTCCCCCCGCACCTCCACGACACCCACCCCACGCTGCCGCACCTGGCCGGCACGGACGCCCACCGCGCCGCCGACTTCCAGGCCGCCTGGCTCGACCCCGACATCGACGCCGTCCTCTGCGCCCGCGGCGGCTTCGGCGCCCACCGGATGGTCGACCTCCTCGACTGGGACGCGATGCGCGCCGCCGAACCGAAGCCCCTCGTCGGCTTCAGCGACGTCACCGTCCTGCACGAAGCCGTCAGCCAACGGCTCGGCATCCCCACCCTCTACGGCCCGATGCCCGGCACCACCGTCTTCAGCACCGACGCCGCCACCGCCGAACACCTGCGCCGCACCCTCTTCGAACCCGCCACCACCACCGTCCTCACCGGCCCCGACGCCACCGCCCTCGCCCCCGGCCAGGCGCACGGCGTCCTGATGGGTGGCTGCGCCTCACTGCTCGCGGCCGACCGCGGCACCCCCGGAGCCCGCCCGTCCTTCGCCGGCGGCCTGCTCCTGCTGGAGGACGTCAACGAGCAGCCCTACCAACTCGACCGGATCCTCACCCAGCTCCGCCGCAGCGGCGCCCTGGACGGGGTGGCGGGGGTGGTCCTCGGGTCCTGGGACAACTGCGGCCCGCTCGACGGCGTGCGCGCCGTGATGCTCGACCACTTCGGCGGGCTCGGCGTCCCCGTCCTGTGGGAACTCGGCTTCGGCCACTGCCCGTCCTCGATCACCGTCCCGCTCGGCGTCCCCGCCACCCTCGACGCCGACGCCGGCACGCTCACCCTCGACGCCCCTGTTCTCAGCGCCCCTACCGGCGCGTAGGGTGCGAGCCATGCACGTCGAAGGCACCTCCAGCACCGCCCCCACCGCCGAGCAGCCCGCCGCCGTGGCGGAACAGGTGCTGGCCCGAGCCCTCGGCCTGCTCCGCGGCCCCGGCAGCGGTACCGGCCGCGTCCTCCTCGGCCTGGCCGGACCGCCCGCCGCCGGGAAGTCCACCCTCGCGCGCCTCCTGGCCGACGAGATCAACCACCGCGAAGGCCCCGACACCGCAGCCCTCCTCCCGCTCGACGGCTTCCACCTCTCCAACGCCCAGCTCGACCGCCTCGGCCTGCGCCCGCGCAAGGGCGCCCCCGAGACCTTCGACGCCCACGGCTACCTCGCCCTCCTCCAGCGCGTCACCACCGACCGCTTCCACGACATCTACGCCCCCGATTTCGACCGCACCCTCGACGAACCGGTCGCCGCCCGCCACCTCGTCCGCCCCCACACCCGCCTCGTCATCACCGAGGGCAACTACCTCGCCACCCCCACGACCCCGTGGACGGACGCCCGGGCCCTGCTGCGCGAACTCTGGTACGTCGACGCGGACGAGAACACCCGCGACACCCGCCTGCTCGCCCGTCACACCGCAAGCGGCCAGGACCACGCGGTCGCCCGCCGACGCATCGACAGCAACGACCGCCCGAACGCCACCCACGTGGAGAGCAGCCGCGAAGCGTGCGACTGGGTGGTCCACACGGACGAGTTTGCATCTGTTCGCCGGTCGGCGTAGTGTTGACTGGTCGCTCGGCAGGGAGCACCGGACACGCATCTGTGTGGACGGTCCCGGGGCGGCCAATCCCTTGGAAAACCAGTGA